>CALLZL010000225.1 GCA_937859575.1 uncultured Chloroflexota bacterium | reverse complement strand
AGGAGCGCGCCCAGCGCGGGGGCCGCCAGGGGCAGACCGGCGCGCGCCAGCAGCCGCTGAGCGCCGAGGCGCTGGAGCGCCAGATCGCCCGCGCCCAGCAGCGCCTGCTCACCGGCCGCCGGGGGGGCGTCGAGGTCGGCTACGTCGAGCTGCTGCAGGGCACGCTGG
This sequence comes from uncultured Chloroflexota bacterium, assembly GCA_937859575.1. Lineage (GTDB taxonomy): Bacteria > Chloroflexota > Chloroflexia > Chloroflexales > Roseiflexaceae > CALLZL01. The sequence goes on along the minus strand of CALLZL010000225.1, from coordinate 6,379 downwards.
CCGCCGGCGATAATCGCGCCCTCCTGATCGCCGAGGCCGGCGAGCGGCGGCGCACCGTGCCGGCGCGCCGCGAGGCCGCTGCGCCGCCTGAGCGCTCCGCGCTCCTGGAGGCCCAGGACCGCGATACCGTGCAGGCGATGCGGACGGCCGATGAGCACCGCGAGGCTCCCGTTGGCGACCTTGAAGACGCCGGCGATGACCAGCCTGCCACGCAGCCCGCCCGGGTCCGCCCGCGCCGCCCACGCCCGCGACCGCCCCAGACAGGCGACGAGCCGATCGCTTTGTGAGCGCCCGCGACCCCGCCACCATCACACTGGTCGGGCGAACAAGCGCCTGGCAGCAGCGCCTGCCGGCCGGCGCGGCGGATCGGGGTTCCCGGCCGCCGCAGCCGGCCCGTGGTGAGCGCCTGCTCCTCGCCAGCTGGCTGCACCACCCTGGCTATGGCACTCTCGGCGTCTACCTGGCGGCTGAGGTCGATACCCACAGCCAGGCGCTGCGCCGCGGCCAGTGGGTGCAGTTGAGCGGCATCGTCCGGCCCTACTTCGCCTTCGCACTGCCGGACGATCCACGCTCAGCGCTCGATCCAGCGCTCGCACCGCTGCTCGTTGAGGTCGCCCAGCTGCTGCCGGCATCGCGGAGCGAGCAACTACCGCCGCTGGTGCTCACAGCGCCCAGCCACGCACGGGTGCTCCCGCCGGCGCCGGGAAGTCCCGCCCAGCTCGTCCCGCTCGCCCAGTGGGGCGATGCGGTCTACTGGCGAGCTACGCCTGCAACGCCAGCGGTCAGCGTCGCCTGGAACACCGTTCGCGGCGTTGTGACGCGGTTTGGGCAGGATCTCTATCTGCGCTATGTGCTCAGCCTGCGACCTATGCTGCCACCAGCGAGGTAGATCATGTCGGACCTTTGCCGGGTGCTGATGATCGGCCATCTGAGCCGCGACCTGGAGCGACACATTCGCGACGATGGGGTTGTCTACGCGGTGAGCACGCTCTGCGCCGCTCGAACGCTCTTGCTCGTCGGGCAGCCGGTTGTTGAGACAACCCGGATCACCATGGAGGTCGTCGGCGCCGCACGGGTCGCCAGCGTCGCGCAGCAGTTCGGTATGAGCAGTCGGGTGCTGGTCGAGGGGCACCTGGAGCTGCGGGAGTCCGTGCGGATCGAGCGTCTGCCGCTGGCTGATGGCGCCGGCGAGGTGCTGGTGCGCATCCCACGCAGCGAGCTGGCGCTGGTCGTCGAGACAATCTTCAACGCCGACCCGCTGCTGCCGGCGGCTGAGGCGCATCGCCAGCCGGCCCAGGTGTGGTGGCAGGAGGCGTCGTGAGGCGGCGTAATTGGCATCGTCCGCGCCTCGCCCTATCGGCCACCGACCTGGCGCTGCTGATCGTGATGACCGCCCTGGTCAAGGCCCACCTGGAGGCAGCGCTCGCCGGCAGCCTGGTGTCGCTGCTCTTCGGCGTGCAGCACATCGCGATCTTTGTCGTGACGCTCCTCCATCGCCCGGCCGCTGGCCAGGGCAGCTCGCGAACCGACCTCCTACTCGCCTGGGCCGGCACACTACTCCCGCTCGCCATGCGCGCGACCACGGCACCCGTCACCGGCGTGGGACTTGTGCTGGTCGTGCTCGGAAGCCTACTCGCGACGGCGGCCATCCTCTCGCTGGGCCGCAGCTTCGGCATAGAGCCGGCGCACCGTGGTCTCCAGACCCGCCGGCTCTACCGCTTCGTCCGGCACCCGATCTATGCCGCCTACCTGCCGATCGTGGGCGGCTTTCTGCTCTCCTACGCCTCGTGGTGGAACGGGCTCGTGGCCATCATCTGGCTGGCCGTGCAGATCACCCGCATCCAGCGCGAAGAGGCGTTGCTCGGCCAGGATGCGCAGTACCAGCGCTACGCGCAGCAGGTGCGGTGGCGGGTGCTGCCGAGAGTGTGGTAGCTCGCTTGTAAAAAGTGTCCGTATTAGCGACCAATTTGTGACTGTATAATTACAGAGACATCATTGGACATTTTCTCAAATACGGCACTATGACTATTCAAGAGGCATGTTACAGCGAGTCCTACGTCTGTGCTCGACCTCCGGAGACTCATGAATGCATTAATACCTGTGATAGGATTGATCGGTTGTGGTGTGTTGCCATCCATGCGTACAAGTCTGACATTAGTACCATCGACGACTTGTGCGCTAGTATTGTTGAAATCGGACACGAAGGGTATGATGATTCCGCAAGTTGCCGGATTGTAGACAGCATCGTCGCCGTCAGCACCTATTGTATGCACGTCTATCTTTGTAGCAAGAGGCCGAGTTGAGTTCGCTATTGCGGCTTCCTGATTTGTGATTGGGCTTGGGAAATCTGGGCAGACACTCTGTGTTGAACAGAAAAGAGTGGCTGCTGATCCTTGACGAGCCCTATTGATTTCAGTGGTAGCCTTATCGATTCCAGTGGTAGACTGATAGATTTCTCCGAGTTGGCTTGACGCTGGAGCCCCCCAAGATGTGACCGTACGCAAAACCATCGTCCCTCTATTAGGGGCACCCCCTATCGCTCCATCCAACGTGATGATGGTGTGGATTCTCGATGTAGATGTCATACTACTTACAAAGCCTATAGCCTGGAATGCTAACAAACCACCCTGGCTATGCCCAAGTACATAGAAGTCTGTATTGGGGTTCTCCTCACCATACCTTCGAAGCAAGTCCTGCAGCAACCGGGTAGACTCTGCCAGATCCTGAGACGTATCGCCTGCACGATATTCGCTGGGTTGCCACTCACCGAGTATAGGGTCGACAATACCACCACGATAACTGTACCAAAGGAAATCTGCTGCTTCAAAGCCTTGCAATAGCAACTTCCCAGTTATCGCTCCGAAATTGCTGGATCCCGTACATGCGCTTGGGCTGCCGCAAGTGAGGGAAGTGTTGATTCCTTGCACCTGGACTACGATTTTGTGACGCTGGAAGCTAACATCAACTGAGTCAGTAAGACCTGGATTATCCATGGCCTCTGCACGGAATGTGATATCATCAACTTTAGTCGATGTTGCCCTAAAGACTGCCTCACCTAGCGCATTGGTCGTTGCCTCGCCAGGAGCATTTACACCAACCGGAAATATCCATACTGGAGCATTTGACACACCAGCGGCAGGGTTACCCGCGCTGTCGTCTGCCCAAAGAAGAATCTTCTTACCTGCAACTGCCTGACCATTCGCATCTACCAACCGTGCGGTGAGTTTCGCCTCCCGATGTCCGTTGGCCCATACGTCATCACGCTCGGCTTCTATTGTGAGGCTGGCCGCTGAGCCCTTGCACATTCCTGCCGAACCTGCATTGAAGATCGCCTGAATCTCGGATGCCGACAAGGCACGGTTGAAGATGCTGAACTCGTCGATCTGGCCATTCCAGAAACCTTCTTCAGACCTTGAGAAGATCGAGCCAATTCGAACTGGTGCACTGCTAGAATTAATTGAGCCTATGGGTGTCGGCCCTTCTCTCTCATTATATATAGATGTTGCTACTGCGACACCATTAATATGGATTCTGCTCACCTGACTACCTGCATCATGCGTTACTGTCACAAATTGCCACGCATTTGTTGCAAGTACTGGAGCTGTTTGAATACCATAGTATGATGTCCCTCCATTTCCGTACACAAGCCAGATTAGTCTTCCTGTTCCTGTCTCATTTATGAGAGCCCAACTCACATTCGGATTGCCATCGGTGAAAGAGTATTTTGAAGCTATCGTATGATACCCACTCAAAGAAGCAGGATTCACCCACGCCGCCAAGGTGATTGATGCCGTCGATGGAACCGAACCACTGGGGATACTAATGGATTGGCCCGCACCATTCAAGCCGAATGATTGGTCAACTTGCCCCGCCCCATATGAAAGACCGGCTGGAGCACTAGCCGTTGTTGTGCCAGTCACCAGATCATCGAGACTTCCATCACCTGGTAACCATGCTATCAGACCGGCTGGGGCTTGGACGCAGCTTGGTGCGCTCTGTGCCTGTGATGGTTTTGGGGATAAGACAGGCACAATCGCCAGTAAGAATGTGATGCTCAGAAAAATAAGCGATATTCTGGATCGATGCGCTGTTTCCATGATGCACAGCCTTTCACGAAGTCATAAACATAAAGAAATCGTAAACGCATCTGAATAAAGACACCAGGCGTGCCTGTTCTGAGAACCTGCCAGAAGAGGATTAATATGAGTGTGATTATCGGTAATGTACACCTGGCTATTTTATGTTGTCAATTACATTCTCTTCATCCCGGATGTGTCGCTCCCGGCAACTACTGTAGCAACCTATTTGCTTGCCGGCAGAATTGCATTTCAGAGCATCAGAAAAGGATCGGTCAAGCAAGCTAATTGCAACGACTATTGATAGGATTTCGTTGCACTACAGAACCACCGCACACTTCTCTCCACCCCCTCAGCATCGGTCAGCCCGACTGATGCCCCGCCGGCCTGCCTCTCCCATACTCATCTCACCACCCCTGCTTCCGGCAGTCATCTCTGAACTGCACTGTCTGGTCGCAGGCGGCATTCGCCCGCCGGGGAGGATCTTCCCCGGCCCTTCGCATGCGCGTTGAGCGCTTATCAGTCGTGTGCGCAGCCTCCCAAGGCTGCGCGTGATCCGGCGTGCCCGTCGCTGCGGGCCGTCGCGCGTGAGGTGCTGTGATGAACGAGGATCTGTTCGCCAACAACGACGAGGAGCAGGACGAGGAGCAGCAGGAGCAGGACCAGCCGGTCCCCGAGCTGGAAGAGTTCGACGAGGACGAGCTCGATGACATCTTCGACAAGCTTCAGGGCGGCAAGTAGCCTGCCAGGTTAGCGCACGCACAATCGATCCGCAGCGAGCAGAACGGCCCCGTGGTCACCACCGCAGGGCCGTTTTGTTCGCCGCCCACCAAGGAGGTCTTTGTGCCGACGTACCTGCACGGCGCGCTGAGCGCCTATCTTCCGCCACTGCGCCTGGTGAGCCGGGCCGCCCAGGAGTACGCCGGCGCCTGTCCCTTCTGCGGCGGCGATGAGCGCCACAGCGATCGCTTTCACGTCTGGCTGCTGCCGGCGGGGCGCGAGCGCTACTGGTGCCGTCGCTGCAACCGCAAGGGGCTGGCATCCGAGCTTACCAACGAGCGGCAAACACATCGCCCCAGCCAGCCGGCTGAGCCGCGCCGCCCACGAGCGGACGGACCTAACCCCAAGCCGGAGCACATCGCGCACTACCGAACGCTGTACGCCATCGTCACCGCCTGGGCTGAGGAGAACCTGCATCAGCCCTGGAACCCGGAGCCGCTGGCCTACCTGCGCCAGCGCGGCTTTGACCCCGCCACGATCCGCTGGGCCTGGCTGGGCTATGCCCTGCGCGACCCCCAGCCCCTCGTGACCTACCTTGAGCGCCATGCGCCCAGGCTCCTGCCCTATGCGGAAGAGGCCGGGGTGCTCGCCCGCGATGACAATGGGGCGCTGCGCGCCCACTGGAATCTCTGCGGCCGGATCGTCATCCCCTACCGCAACAGCGACCAGGTGGTCGATCTGCGCACGCGGCGCTTCCCCGGCGCGGGCTACACCTCGCTGCCAGGCAGCTACGCCTGGCGTGGGGCAACCACCCCGCTCTGCTGGGAGACGACCGCCGCGAGCGAGGTCGTCCTGATCACCGAGGGCGAGTTCAAGGCTCTGGCTGCGACCGCCGCCTACCGCGCTGGCACGCTGCCCTACCCGACCATCGGCCACCCCGGGCTGAACTACTTCCGCCACGAGTGGGCCACGCAGCTGGTTCAGCGCGGCGTCCGGGTCGCAATCCTGGCCTACGACAGCCGGGCGACTCGCCCACGCGATCCTGCCGGGTATGAGCAGCTCGCGCCTGAGGAGCTCTGGACAATCCGTCACGGGCTCACCCTTGCGCAGGCCGGCTTGCAGGTGTTGGTGCTGACCCTTCCACTGGCGCCGGGTGCGGACAAAGAGGACCTGGACGGCTTTCTGCTGCGCCATGGCCCCGCCGCGCTGCGCTCGCTCATCCAGACGACGCCCGTGCCCCTCCGCGCTTATGCCGCGCATTTGCCTCTTGAGCTTGTTATTGCCGCAGGCATCGATCTGCGTCCGCGCAGGTAGCCTGCCAGGAGGATTGTCTATGTCGCCATCCGTCATGACGCCCGAACCGTCTCCGCGCAGGCCAGGCCGTCTGCGCACTTCCACTGATCACCCACCGGTCGTGGCGCGACCATCCGCTCTGGCCCGAACGCCATCGCAGCCGCTCGCGCGACTCAGGCCGGTCGCGGGGTCCACCGTGCCGCCAGTCCCTATGCACCGCCGCCGCCTGTCTCTGGCCGCCAGGATTGCTCTTGGCATCGTCGCCTGTGTTCTGACCATTGGCGGCATGT
>CALLZL010000224.1 GCA_937859575.1 uncultured Chloroflexota bacterium | reverse complement strand
CCATGGCATGGTCTCCCACCCCCGGATCCCGCCCCCGGCCTCGATCAGCAGCGCCATCCCCGGCCGGTGACACGCGATCAACGCCCCTTCGCTCACGCCATAGTCGCCACGATACTCCGACCCATCGGCCAGAAATGCGCCATACGGCCCGATCGATGCCGCCACAAATGGGCGCGGCCGGCCAGCACGGTTGGCATTATCGGCCCAGAATGCATCACGCGCCTCGCTCGCCAGGCGCACCGACCGCTGCATGAGCTCGGCCGCCGTCGCTTCATCACAGCCACGCCGCATGAAACCCGCCAGCGTCGCCTGATAGCTTGCCGTAATGGCACAATCGGCACCGGCCGCAAAGTAATCGGCATGGACGGCGCGAATCAGCTCGGGGGCTTCGATCAGCACCCGCGCCGACCAGAGCGGGTCGTGCAGATCGCAGCCACGCTGTTCAAGCTCGGTCGCCAGTGCGCCATCGAGCACAACCAGCGGATGTTTCTGCAGAATCGTCGCAATCGGATTCATCGATCAACCTCGTTCGGCCCAGGCTGGTGGTACCGCGAGTATCTCGAATGGTGCATTATTATGCGGATGCGGCAGTATCAAGCGGTGGGCATGCAGCAGATGGCGCGGGTAGTGTGCGCCACGCCAGGTTTGTGGGCCACCATATTTCGGATCACCGATCAGCGGCAAACCGGCTGCTGCCAGATGCAGCCGGATCTGGTGGGTGCGCCCGGTGATCGGCAGCGCCTCGATCAACGTTGCATCACCAAAGCGACGCAGCACGCGGAAGTGGGTTCGCATCTGCTGCACCCGGCTGCCATCCACCAGAGTCGTACCAACCTCTTCGCGCTCATAGACGCGAAACACACCACGGCGGCTGCGGCCATGACCAGTATCGAGGACAAAATGATCGTCTGCCGGCTCGCCACTACACAACGCCAGGTAATGCTTCGTCACTGCGGCATTGATAAAAGCGCGCTGGAGCGGGGCATTGACGGCCGGATTCTTCGAAAAGAGCAACACCCCCGTCGTATCGCGATCGAGCCGATGCACCAAATGGAGCGTTGGTGCCGTGCCATTGCGCTCGCGGAGGAAGCTGGTCAGCGCCTGGCGCAGATTACCCTGGGTATCCCACGGCACGGCATCGACATAGGTCCCGGCCGGTTTGTTGATCGCCAGCAGATCGTCATCTTCGAAGATAATCTGGGCCGCAGTGAGCATCACCTGCGGGTACACGCCCCCCGGAGGCAACCGGATGGAGATCACGGCACCGGGGGGCACCAGTTGATCGGCGGTCGTTGCGCGGGCGCTATCGATCCAGGCACCACCATGAGCGATCACCTCGGCGGCTCGGCCGGCATCGGCCAGCGCCGCCGCCACCAGCCCACCAAGCAACTGCGGCAGCTCAGCCGCCGGCAAGATGATCCGCTCCGAAGCTATCTCATCGACGCGATCCGGCTCGCGCGCACGCTCGGTCACGCCTGACGCTCCGCATACTGGCGGCGATAATACTCGCGATATTCACCGCTCTTGATCGGCCGCCACCAGGTTTCGTTCTCAACATACCAGCGCACCGTCTTCTCGATCGCTTCCGCAAACGTATGGCGCGGCCGCCAGCCAAGCGCCTGGATCTTCTCGGTCTGCACCGAGTAGCGCCGATCGTGGCCAGGGCGATCGGCCACCGGTTGAATGAGTGAATACGGCTTGCCGAGCAGATCGAGCACCGCATGCGCCATGACGATATTTTCTGTCTCGACACCCGAACCGATGTTGTAGGCTTCGCCGACAGCACCAGCGTGGAGTGCCACGTCGATCCCTTCACAATGATCGATGACATACTGGTAATCGCGCATCTGCCGGCCGTCGCCATACAACGGCAGGGGTAGATCGTCGATCGCATTAGTAACGAACAACGGTACGGCTTTTTCGGGGTATTGATACGGGCCGATATTATTGGTGCCGCGTGTCACCAGCACCGGCAAGTTGTAGGTGATGTGATACGCATAGATCAGATGCTCACCACCGGCCTTCGATGCCGCATACGGCGATCGCGGCTTGAGTGGATCATCTTCAAGCGACGAATGGCCATGTTCGATATGACCATACACTTCATCGGTGCTGACGAACAGGCCACGTTCGATCTGGTGTTCACGCATAGCTTCGAGCAGCACATAGGTGCCGAAGACATCGGTACGGATGAAGGCATCCGGATCCATGATCGAGCGATCGACGTGTGTCTCGGCGGCAAACGAGACCAGCGTATCGATCTTGTGATCGACAAGCGCGGATCGAACTGCTTCGGCATCGCAGATATCGCCCTGGACGAAGGAGAAGCGCGGATCATGCTTCACGCGATCGAGATTTTCGAGCCGCCCGGCATAGGTCAACTTATCAAAAACGACGAGATGATAGGTATCGTACTTTTCGAGCATATAGTGGACAAAATTGCTGCCGATAAAACCGGCCCCACCGGTGACGAGCAGGTTACGCATGCTGGCTCCTGATGAAGAATTGCACCCGATTGCAGCGCAGACAGGCACGCTGCACGACCTGATGCTGAGTGTAGCATACTTTGTCCGTGGTAGAATGATATCTCGTTCACATGCAGCAGCAGAATTATGATAGGGCAATGAGCGTGAGTTCAGATAATCCCTACGACGAAGTACCCTACCCGAGTAGTTCGTATATCGAGAGCTACCCGCCCTATTTTGCAGTCGTTGCGACGCTCCTTAATGTGGTGCCGCCGGCCGTCGAGCAGTGCCGGGTTCTTGAGATCGGTTGTGCCAGCGGCGGGAATATCATCCCGATGGCGGCACGGCTCCCCGAGGCGCAGTTTGTCGGCATCGACCTCTCGGCACAGCAGATCGCAGCGGCACAGGCCAGTGCCGCTACGCTCGGATTGCGCAATCTGCGCCTGCTGCAGCTTGATATTCTCGATCTACCGGCTGATCTCGGCAGCTTCGACTATATCATTGCCCATGGGATCTATTCATGGGTACCGGCAGCAGTACGCGATGGCATCATGCAGATCTGTGCCCGCCACCTCGCTGCCGATGGGCTGGCCTATATCAGCTACAACACCTACCCGGGCTGGCATATGCTCGGCATGATCCGCGAGCTGATGCTTTACCATACCCGTGATGCCGAAACTCCCGCCGAACGGGCCGAACTGGCAATCGAACTACTCGACTTCCTGGCCCGGCCGGTGGCCGAGAAGGCCAACCCGATCTTTCGCTTTCTTTCGACCTATGCCGCAACCTTCCGCGAAAAGATCGAAGAACTCGGGCCAAAGCGCGATTCGTACCTGCTGCACGATGCACTCGAAGCCGTTAACGATCCGGTGTATGTCCACCAGTTCATCAGCCATGCCGAACGTTACGGCCTGCAGTATATGTCGGAAGCCTATTTCCCCAACCTGTTCCCTTCGGATATCGACAAAGAGACCCTCGAAGCACTCAATGCGATCGCCGGCAGTGCCGCCGATACCGAACAACTGCTCGATGTCGTCCGTGGGAAGACCTTCCGCCAATCGCTGCTCTGCCGGCAGGGAATAACCATTGATCGGCGGGTCAAACCCGAACGCATGGCAACCTTCTATATCGCGTCGCGTGCTGCACCACTGACCGACACCGAATCTGGTCTTCCGGCCGATGTCGAGCAGTATCGTAGTTTTGACGGCGCAACGCTCAGCACCGATCATCCGGTTAGTAAGGCCGCCATGCGCCATCTGATCGAGATCTGGCCGCGAGCATTGTCGTTCACCGAACTGCTGGCCGAAGGGCGGGCACGTGCAGGGCGCAGCAATGTGAGCGAGGCGGTACAGCAGGCCGATGCACAGGTGCTGGCGGCGAATCTGCTACGCGCCTTTGCCTACAGCCCAAACCTGGTGACGATCCGCACCTGCGCCACACCCCTGATGCCACGGGTCACCAGCCGGCCGATCGTTGATCCGCTGGTACGCCTGCAGGCTACGCAGTCGTCCGAGGTGACAAGCCGTTTCCACGAGCGGATTCAGCTCAACTCGCTCTGCCGCGTGCTGGCGATCCTCTGCGACGGTAGCCGCGATCATGCGGCGATCTATGCGGCTGTTCAGCAGCGCATGGATGAGGGCAGCGTTGAGGTGGAAGTTGAACTTGAAGTCGAGCCCGAAACCACGACTGATCAGATCGATCCGGCGATGCTCGAAGCGGCGGTGATTGATGAGATCGATCGCAATCTGCGCTGGATGGCGATGGTGGCTCTGATGGTCGGGTAGATCCGGCCGGCAGCGCAACCCTGGAACCTTGAAAGAACTTCGTATGAACGGATCTTCCCCGCCACGCACCATCCTGGCACTCGAAACCTCGTGCGACGAAACGGCAGCGGCGGTGGTGCGCGATGGGCGCATTATCGTTGCCAATATTGTGGCTTCGCAGATCGAGGCGCACCGTCGCTATGGCGGCGTGGTGCCCGAGGTTGCCTCGCGCCAGCATATCCTGACACTCGATACGGTGGTGCGCGAGGCATTGGCGCTGCTTCCCGGCGGCCTTGACGAGATTGATGCGGTCGCAGCGACCTACGGCCCCGGCCTTGCGGGTGCATTGATGACCGGCCTGAACATGGCCAAGGCGATCGCCTGGATACGGGATCTGCCACTGATTGGTGTCAACCATATCGAAGCGCATATCTACGCCAACTGGCTCATCCCACCCCAACCGGCCGCCGTCTCCGAACCGGCATTCCCGATCGTTGCCCTGGTTGTTTCGGGCGGCCATACCCTCCTGGCGTTACTCGAAGCTCACGGCCGGCTGCGCATCCTGGGCCAGACGCGTGATGACGCGGCAGGCGAAGCATTCGACAAAGTGGCACGCATCATGGGGCTTGGTTTTCCGGGTGGGCCGGCGATCCAGCAGGCAGCGTACAATGCAACCGAGCGGCGGCTGGTGCTGCCACGGGCTTGGTTAGGCGACAGTTATGTTTTTCCGTTTCGGGGCCTAAAACCGGCGGTGCTGCCCCGGATGCGCGCTGCCGGTATGCCCCCCGCCGGTGCCCGCGATGCGCCTGGCACGACAGCCGCACATCCGCTGGTCGGTGAGCTGGCCTATGCCTTTCAGGAATCAGTCGTTGATGTGCTGGTCAGCAAGGCGTGTGAAGCGGCACAGGCATGCGCGGCACGCTCGATCATTCTGGCCGGCGGCGTTGCTGCCAATGCCCGCCTGCGCGACGAATTGACGCGCCGGGCCGCTGTGCCGGTGCATGTGCCGCCACTCGCGCTATGCACCGATAACGCCGCAATGATTGCCGCAGCCGCGTTCTTCCGCTACCATGCCGGAGTGCAGCAGGGATGGGCGCTCGATGTCGATCCCGCACTTCAGCTGGATGCCGGCTGAAACCATGCACGCAACCACACCCTCAACCCGCACACGGTTCGTTATGTTCGCAGCTGCGATGCTGCTGCTCGGGCTGCTGGGCATAGCTTACCGCGATCTGCCGACCCGCATGTTCGTCGCCGACGACTTCGAGTGGTTAGTGGCGGTACGCGACACCACACCGGCACAGCTGGTGCAGGCCTTCGATCCATCGCAACAGGAACATTTCTATCGCCCTCTCGTCTGGCTGCTGTTCTACAGCCAATGGCAATTATTCGGCAGCGACCCCACCGGCTATCATGGGCTGTCTCTGACGCTGCACCTGCTGAATGCCGCCCTGCTCGGGTTGCTGGCATGGCGGCTGATCGGGCGACCGGAAGCGGCGTTGGTGGCGGCAGGTGTGCTGCTGCTGCATCCGGCACCATTCGAAGCGGTAACATGGGTTGCCGCACAGAGCGAACTCCTGGCGGCGCTGCTGCTGCTTGCCGCCGCCCATGCCTGGATCAGCCCAACGTTTCGCAATGGGGTGCTGGCAGTGCTGCTGCTGGCATTAGCGCTGCTCGCCAAAGAGAGCGCCGTGATCGGATTATGCCTCATGCTACTGGCCGGGTATGGCGCCGGCCGGCCACTCATGTACGGTCGGAGTCTTGCGGCGCTCCTGCTCACACTCGGGTATCTGCTCATCCAGGCACAGGTGGTTATGCGCAACTACCTGGTGCAGGATGACGAATACGGCCTCGGAGCCCAGATCCTGCTCAATCCGCTTCGCTCACTCGGGCTCGTGGCGGCGCCACTACCCGGTAGCGGCGATGGTGCAGCATGGTGGCTGATACCGGTCGGGGTCATCGTGGCATTCATAGTATCGCTGGCGACATGGCGCTCGGGTCTTGCGCTGCGTGTCGGTGTTGCGGCGCTGCTGATCACCCTCATCCCAACGGCACCCTTTGCCTCGCCACCCGACTCGCGCTATTTTTACCTGCCGGTGGCTATGGCAGCACTGCTGCTGGCCGGATGGATCATCCACCTGCACCGGCCATGGCAACATATGCTGGTGGTGGGGCTGGTGCTTGCCGCCGCTCTGGCAAGTGTCGAGCTCCGCAGCCGCGAAGTGCAGTTTGCCGTCGATGCCGGGCCAGGCACCAGTTTGTGGCGACTGGCACAGGCTGAGTGTGGCGCCGCACAACTCAACCGCATGCTGA
>CALLZL010000223.1 GCA_937859575.1 uncultured Chloroflexota bacterium | reverse complement strand
ACTGGAGTTCAGACGTGTGCTCTTCCGATCTGCTGCAGCAGCGGTGACGTTCGGCAATACGACACTAAGCTATGCCGAGTTGGAAGCACTGATCGATCGGCTTGCCGGACGGTTGCAGCAGCGCGGGGTGGTTCGTGGTGCACTGGTGGGTGTCTGCCTGGAACGGAGTGCGACCATGGTGGCGGCACTGCTGGCGGTGGCGCGGGCCGGTGGTGCGTATGTGCCGATTGATCCGGCCTACCCGGCGGATCGCATTGCCTATATGCTGCACGACTCAGGCGCGGCTCTGGTGATCACCGACAGCGAGGCGGTGACAATTGATGCCGCAAGTGCCGGTGGTTGGGTGGTGTTCGACCTTGCCGCCGAGTTGGCGGCCGATACCGCGCTACCGGCGTCGCTTGCTGATCCGGCCACAGCCGCAGATACTGCCTATGTGATCTACACCTCCGGATCCACCGGCCGCCCCAAAGGGGTGCAGATCCCACATCGTGCGTTGACCAACTTCCTCTGGACAATGCGTGAGCAGCCGGGGATGCTGGCCGGTGACACACTCCTGGCAGTGACGACCCTGTCGTTTGATATTGCCGGGCTCGAACTTTACCTACCGCTGATCGTCGGAGCGCATGTGGTGATTGCCGATCGTGCCACCGCTGCCGATGGCACGCGCCTGTTGGCACTGCTTGAAGCAACGCAGGCCGATCTTCTCCAGGCAACCCCGGCAACCTGGCGTATGCTGCTGGCGGCGGGATGGGCCGGCTCGCCCGGCTTACGGGCGTTGTGCGGCGGCGAGGCGCTGCCGCGCGATCTGGCCGATGCGCTGTTGCCGCGGGTTGCCGAGTTGTGGAATATGTACGGCCCGACCGAAACGACGATCTGGTCGACGATCGACCGGGTGCGACCGGGCGACGAGATTGCAATCGGCCGGCCGATCGCGAATACGACGATCTACATGCTCGATGCTCAGCGTCAGCCGACACCAATCGGCGTGCCGGGCGAACTGCTGATCGGCGGCGATGGGGTTGCGATTGGGTATTTGCAACGGCCCGAATTAACGGACGAGCGTTTTGTCATGCTCGATGGCCTGGAAGGTATTCCCGTCGGCGGAGCCCGTGTCTATCGCACCGGCGACCTGGCGCGCTGGCTGCCCGACGGCCGGATCGACTTTCTTGGCCGGCTCGACCAGCAGGTGAAGATTCGCGGTTTTCGGATCGAGTTGGGTGAAATCGAAGCGGTGTTGCGTGATCATCCGATGGTTGCCGATGCCGCCCTCGCGGTACGCCCCGGTAACGATGGGATCGCACTCCTGGTGGCGTATATCGTCGTGCGCGATGGTGCATTGCAGCCGGCGGTGTTGCGCGACCATCTGCGCGAGCAGTTGCCCGAATATATGATACCGGCGCTGTTTGTTCCGCTTACCGCGCTGCCGCTCACCCCTAACGGCAAGGTCGATCGCAAGGCGTTGCCCGCCCCCGACATGGCGGCGGCACGCGGCACGGTATTTGTCGCGCCGCGCAACGAACGTGAAGCGCACCTGGCTGCGATCTGGCGTGATCTCCTCGGTATCGAGCAGCTTGGAGTCGAAGATAACTTCTTTGAACTTGGCGGCCATTCGCTGATTGCCACCCGACTGGCGGTGCGTATCCGCGAGACGCTGGGGGCCGATCTTCCATTGCGCACACTCTTCGAGGCGCCGACGATTGCCGGCCTGGCGGCACGCCTAGCACCGGCGGCGGCAACCACCACGAGTATTCCACTGGTTGCCGCCGAGCAGATGGCACTGCCGTTATCGTTTGCCCAACGGCGGCTCTGGTTGCTGGATCAGATTGAACCGGGAAACCCGGCCTATAACGTGCTGAGTGCTGTACGATTGACCGGCTCGTTCGATAGTCGGCGCTTTGCGGCGGCACTGCAACGGCTGGTCGAACGCCATACCATCCTGCGTACCGTCTACCATGTGTCGGAAGCCGGGCAGCCGGTGCAGCAGATCCTGCCGGCCGACATGATCAGCTTTGAGTTGCGGCTGATCGACCTGCGTACGACGTCGACCGCCGCAGAGGATGCGCATCGGTTGCTGGTCGGTGAGGCGCGTCGCCCGTTCGATCTGGCGCATGGCCCACTGCTGCGTACGTGTGTCTGCCGGGTGAGCGACGACACCCAGATCGTTCTGGTGACGATCCACCATATCGCGTGCGACGGCTGGTCGCTGGGCGTGTTCTGGCACGAACTGGCCGCCCTGTATGATGATCTGGCATTGCCGTCGCTGCCGATCCAGTATGCCGATTATGCCGCATGGCAGCGTGGCACCGCCGAGCAGGCCGATACCCCGTTGCGCCCGCAGCTTGCCTATTGGCGTGAGCGACTAGCCGGGGCGCAGCCGACCCTGACCTTGCCGTTTGCCCGCCGCCGCCCTCCAGTGCAGGTCTATCATGGTGCAACCTATCGCTTCAGTATTCCTGCCGATCTGAGCCGCCGGCTCTATGCGATTGGGCGACAGGCGGATGCGACCGGGTTTATGGTGCTGCTGGCTGCCTTTAAGGCGCTCCTCTTCCGCTATACCGAACAAGATGATCTGATCGTCGGGTCGCCGATCGCCGGCCGTACCCAACCGGCTTTCGAAGGGTTGATCGGGGCGTTTCTCAACACACTGGTGTTGCGTACCAGCATTGCCGATGGCGACAGTTTTGCTTCGTTGTTGGCACGGGTGCGTGAGACATGCCTTGGCGCGTATGCCAACCAGGATGTGCCGTTCGAACAGCTTGTCGAGGCGTTGCAACCACCGCGCGATATGAGCTACCATCCGATCTTCCAGATCATGTTCATTTTGCAGAACACGCCCGGTGGCTTGCCGAATATGCCCGGCCTGTCGGCACAGCACTATCCGATCGACAATGCGACGACCAAATTCGACCTGACGTTTTATCTCGAAGAGCGCGATGGCGCACTTGATGCAGCACTTGAATATGACGCAACGCTGTTTGAGGCCGATGCGATTGAGCGGATGGCCGGCCATCTGCTGACGCTGCTGGCGGGTATTGCCGCCGATCCGGCGACCCCGCTGGGGGCGCTGCCGCTGCTGCCCGCCGCCGAACGCACCACCCTGCTCGAACAGTTCAATGCCACCCGCCACCCGCTGCCTGCGGCCCCGACCATCCCCGCCCTGCTCGCGCAGCAGGTCGCCCGCACTCCCCACGCCGTCGCCCTGCGCGCCGCCGATGCCACCCTCACCTATGCCGAGCTCGATGTGCGCGCCAATCGCCTGGCCCACCTCCTGATCGCCCACGGCGCCGCCCCCGATACCCTGGTCGCCGTCGCCCTGCCACGCACCGCCGACCTGATCGTCGCGCTGCTTGCCGTGCTCAAGGCCGGTGCCGCCTACCTGCCAATCGACCTCGCCTACCCCGCCGAACGCGTCGCCTTCATGCTGCGCGACTCGCAAGCACCGCTGCTGATTACCACCGCCGCCCTGGCCCTGCCCAGCGGCCCCTGGCGTACGCTCGACCTCGCCGCCCTCGATGAGACCCTCGCGGCCGCGCCGCCCACCCCGCCCGCCCCGCCGCTCGCGCCACACCACCTGGCCTATCTGATCTACACCTCCGGCTCGACCGGCGTGCCCAAAGGGGTTGCGATCGAACAGCGCGCCACCCTGGCGCTGCTCGGCTGGGCGCGCCGCGTCTTCCGCGACGACGAACTGCAGGGGGT
Source organism: uncultured Chloroflexota bacterium (assembly GCA_937859575.1). Taxonomy (GTDB): domain Bacteria; phylum Chloroflexota; class Chloroflexia; order Chloroflexales; family Roseiflexaceae; genus CALLZL01. The sequence goes on along the minus strand of CALLZL010000223.1, from coordinate 6,187 downwards.
GCTGGCCGCGACCTCGGTCTGCTTCGACCTCTCGATCTTCGAGATCTTCGCCCCGCTCGCCTGGGGTGGCACCGTCATCCTGGCCGATGATGCGCTGGCGCTGGCCACCCTGCCGGCCCGCCCGCTGGTCACGCTGCTCAATACGGTACCCTCGGCCGCGGCCGCGCTGCTGGCGCTGGGCGGCATCCCCCCGGCGGTACGCACCACCGTGCTGGCCGGCGAACCGCTGCCGACCGCGCTGGTCGATCAGCTCTATGCGCTGGGACATATCGAGCGGGTGCTCGACTGCTACGGGCCAACCGAAGACACGACCTATTCGACCTGGGCGGTGCGCACTGCCGGGGCGGCAGCCACGATTGGCGTGCCGCTCGACAACACGCAGGTGGCGATGGTGGATGCGCGCGGGGCACTGGTGCCGATCGGGGTGCCGGGCGAGTTGGTGCTGCTGGGGGCGGGGTTGGCACGCGGCTACCTGGGGCGGCCGGAGCTGACAGCCGAGAAGTTTGTGCAACTGGGCGGGCTGGGGCCAACCCCACGGCGGGCGTATCGCACTGGCGATCGGGCACGCTGGCGGGCCGATGGGCAGATCGAGTATCTGGGGCGGATCGACCAGCAGGTGAAGATTCGCGGCTTTCGCATCGAGCCGGGCGAGATCGAGGCGGTGGTACGCAGCCACCCGGGGGTGGCCGAGGTGGCGGTGGTGCCGTGGCCGCGCAGTGACGGGATGCGGCTGGTGGCGTATGTGGTGGGGCACGGCACGCCGCCCGGGGTCAGCGAGCTGCGGGCGCAGGTGCAGGCGCGGCTGCCGGAATACATGATCCCGGCACGTTTCATCGCGCTGGCGGCGCTGCCGCAGACCCCCAACGGCAAGCTGGATCGCAAGGCGCTGCCGGATCCGGCGATGGTGGGCGAGGCGGACGGGATGCCGGGGAGCCGGAGCGGGCGCGCACCCCAGAGCGCCGTCGAGGCCGAGTTGGCGCGCATCTGGGCCGATGTACTGCGGCTGCGGCAGGTCGGTATCGACGATAACTTCTTCGAACTCGGCGGTGATTCGATCCTGAGCATCCAGATCATCGCACGAGCCGCGCAGGCCGGGCTGCGCATCACACCGCGCCAGATCTTCCAGCATCAGACAATCGCCGCTCTTGCGACGACCGTGACGCGGGTTGCAGCCGGGGGCAGCCAGGGTCTGGCGCAGGGGAGCGCGCCGCTCACACCAATCCAGCGCTGGTTCTTCGCGCTGGATCTGCCGCAGCCACAACACTGGAACCAGGCGATACTGCTCGAACTGCGCCAGCCGATTCGCGATAGTATTCTCGCACGAGCCGTAGCCCAGCTGCTCATCCAGCATGATGCACTCCGGATGCGTTTTACGCGCAGCAACGACGGGTGGCGGCAGCAGTACGGCACCCCGGATGCACGGGTGCCGCTGGCACGCCACGATCTGGCGGCGCTCGACGCGGCGGCGCAGGATGCCGCCATGGCCGCTATCGCTGAACGCACCCAGGCCGATCTCGATCTTGCCGAAGGTCTGCCGGTTCGCTTTGTCCGCTTTCACCTCGGGCCACAGCGGCCGTCACGGTTGCTGATCGTCATCCATCATCTGGTTGTCGATGGTGTCTCGTGGCAGATCCTGCTGGCCGATCTGCAGCATGCCTGCAAGCAGATCGCCGCCGGAGAGCAGCCAAACCTGCCAGCCAAAACCAGTTCGTTTCGCGAATGGGCCGAGCGGCTGGTCGAACACGCCCGCCGCCCTGCCTTACTTGCCCAACTCGATTACTGGCAGACCCATGCCGCTGCCGATCCGGCTTTGCCACGCGATATGGCAGCCGCCCCCGATACCAACCGCGAAGCCGACGCCGAAATTGTGAGTGTGGCGCTCAATGCCGATGACACACGGGCGCTGCTGACCCTTGTTCCGGCGGCGTATCGTACACGTATCAACGATGCCCTGCTCACCGCACTGGCGGTGGCCTTCTGCCGCTGGACACGCCGGCCTGAGGTGGTGTTCGATCTCGAGGGGCATGGCCGCGAAGAGATCGGCGATGGGCTCGATATCTCGCGCACGGTCGGCTGGTTTACCGCGATCTACCCGGTACGATTGATCCTGCCCGAGGGCGACCCCGGTACGCAACTCAAGGCAATCAAAGAGCAGTTGCACCGGGTTCCCGAGCGTGGCATCGGTTTCGGCTTATTACGCTGGCTCGGCAGCGACGACGTGCAGGCCCGGCTTGCAGCGCTGCCGCAACCGCAGGTGGTTTTCAACTACCTGGGGCAACTCGATCTGCGCCTGGCCGAGGATGCACCATTTGCAGCCATTGCCGGCGATCTCGGGGCGTACCATGCGCCGCATGGCACGCGTAGCCATCTGCTCGAACTGAACGGCGGGATCAGCAATGGCCGGCTGACGATCGACTGGAGCTATAGCCGCAAAGTGCATCATCGCACGACGATCGAACGAGTGGCGCACGATTTCATTGCCGCGCTCCAGGCCATTATCGGCCAGTGCCGCCTGGTAGAGTTTGGCGGTTATACCCCGAGTGATTTCCCACTGGCTGCGCTCGATCAGGCTATGCTCGACGATGTCACCGCCGCTGATCCACTGATCGACGACATCTACCCGCCGACACCGGCACAGCACGATATGCTCGACTATGCACGCAGTGCGCCTCAATCGCCGGCCTACCATCTGCAGTGGATGTGTACGATTGAAGGATCGCTCGATACGGCCCGGCTGCAGCGCGCCTGGCAGTGTGTGATCGACCGGCACGCGATCCTGCGCACAACCTTTGCCTGGAGCGAGGATGTACCGCCGTTGCAGGTTGTGCGGCGGCAGGTGCAACTGCCGTGGATTGAACACGATCTGCGCGATATCGACGAGGCGGCGCAGGCTGCGGCGCTCGATCAACTCCTGCGCCATGACCATGCCGAACACTTCGATATCCGCCGGCCGCTGTTGATGCGGCTGGTGCTGGTGCAGCTTGCCGAACAGCGCTACCAGATGATCTGGAGCCACCATCACCTGTTGCTCGACGGCTGGTCGGTGCCGCTGGTGATCGAAGAGTTGTTCGCCTACTATGATGCGCTGCAGCGTGGGTTGGAGCTTCGCCGCCGCGAAGCGCCGATCTATCCGAGCTTCGAGCGCCGCCGCCGCCCGACTGGCCCGCTCGGCCCGGTGTTTCAGCCGCCACCGGTACGGCCGTTCCGCGAATTTATCGCCTGGCAGCAGCGCCATGATCCACACAGCGGCGCCGCCTTCTGGCGTGCCATGCTGCATGGCTTTAGCCGGCCAAATCAGCTGACACAGCCGGGCATGGCCGGTGGTATCGATCGCCTCGTCGCACGGGTGCAATTCGACAGCGCCGCAACCGCCGCGCTCCAGGCGCTGGCGCAACGCGAACGCCTGACGCTCAACACCCTGGTGCAGGGCGCATGGGCGCTCACCGTCGCGCAGTATAGCAATCAGCTTGATGTTGTCTTTGGCACCACGGTTGCAGGGCGCCCTGCCGATCTGCCGGGGGTCGAGCGGATGATCGGCATGTTTATCAACACCTTGCCGCTGCGGATCGGTATCGATCCGGCGCAGTTGCTGGTTCCCTGGCTCCAGAGCATTCAGGAACGTGCCGTCGAGATGCGGCAGTACGAGCAGACACCCCTGCGGCTGATACGTCGCTGGAGCGCGGTTTCCGATGCGCAGCCGCTCTTCGAGAGTATCGTGCGCTTTCAGAACTACCCGGTTGCCGAAGGAGTGTGGCAACGGGCCGCCGGCCTCGAATTGCGCCGGCCGCAGGTGATCGACTGGTGGGGTTACCCGCTTGCACTGGTGGCCGAACCAGGGCCGCCGCTTGTGCTGACGCTCGACGCTGATCCCCAGCACCAGACCCACGCCGCCGTCGAGCGGTTGCTGGCACGCCTGCAGACGATCCTGCTGTCGATGGCGGCCAACCCGCTCCAGCGCCTGGTAGATTTCTTGGTGTGAAGTAATGCTGCGGTGTGCCTGCCGGCCCGTGGTCATGCCTTTTGCGCGCGCGGTCGGCATGGCCGCCGCGACGCGGTACGCGCCCGGCCGGCACTAGCCGGCCATGACGACCCGGTTCTTGCCGGTGCGTTTCGCCTGATAGGCTGCATCGTCTGCGAGTTCGATCAAGCCGCGCTGGCTGGTTGCCCCGTGGATGGGATGCAGCGCCACGCCGATACTCGCCGTGATCGATACCGTCACCAGCGAACTGATCGTCAGATTACGATCGAGTGAGGCCCGCAACCGCTCGGCAATACGCTGTGCCAGATCAGTATCGACGATCCCGGCCAGCACAATACAGAACTCCTCGCCACCATAGCGGAAGATCGTATCATCTTCACGCAGCGTCTCCCAGAGCAGGCGCGTGACCGCACGCAGCACCGCATCGCCGGTGGTATGGCCGAAACGATCATTGATCTGTTTGAAGTTATCGAGGTCGAGGATCAACAGCGCAAACCCGATCCCCTTGGCCTGCCAGAGATCCCAGTGATCGGCGAGCCGGGTATCGAACGCACCACGATTATAGGCACCCGTCAGCGCATCACGTACCGCCCGCTGGTAGAGGCGGGCATTCGAAAGCATGACGCCGATAATACTCGAAATCGTCATCAGCAGCTGAAAATCTTCCGGCAGAAAATCCGGCTCATCGGGTTCATTTGCCAGCATCAAGGCCCCGAACGGCCGGTCGTGGTGCTTGAGCGGCACACAGACAATCTTTGCCTCGGCGATGCCGGTTTCGCGCTGCAGATCGGCAGATTCCTGATCACCGACCGTATTCTGCACAAACCCCTCGCCCGAAAGCACCACCTGGCCAGCGATTGTGCCGCGCAACGGCAGATGCAGGGTCTCGATTGCCGGATGTTCAGGCGCGATATGCGACGACGACTCGGCGCTCAGCATGAGCACCAGATCCTGATCATCGTTCATGAGTTGCGAGACATCGGTCGTGGTGCGCTCGCCCGCTTCCGACGCCAGGAGCGGCGGCATGTCGGGGTAGAGCATCATGGCCAGATCGCCCGAGCGTCGATCGAGCAGAAAGACGCGGCTGGTGCGGGCGGCGAAGGTGCTTGTCACCAGGTCGAGCACTTCGCGCACGAGTTGCAGCGTATCGAGTTTATTGCCGAGCCGCACGCTGATCTTGTAGAGCAGGCGCGTTTCGGCCTGCCGGCGGATGCGCTGAATACTACGCACACACGCCAGCCGTACCACTTCGACCTGTGCCTCTTCGGTGGGCGACATAGCGAGCCGCCCGCTGGCGAGCGCCAACGCCCCGAGCAGATACTCACCATCGGCCAGGGTAATGGTGGTGATTTTGAGCGATGCCCCCGAGAGCGGCGGGATGCTGCTCGCCCGGTGCTGCCACGCGGCATCGTGGGCGGCATTCTGCAATGCTGTCGTGTCGATCCCGGTGACCCGTGATGCGATCGCATGCAGCATGCGCGGCCGGCTATGCATCACCCCGGCCGTCGTGACGCCGAACAGATCGGCAATAATAGCAACCACGGCATCAAGAACTTCTTGTTCCGTTTCGGCGGCAAGCAGTGCAGTAAGCCGGTTCTGCCAGAGATCGGCAGGCAGATCGAGCATTGGATTCCTCTGCTACATATACCCTGGTATGACTATCGCAATGGCACATGGCGTGATGTGCTTAGTGGGCAAGCAAGCCACCATGCCCAAGCCGGACAATATCGCGGCGGCTGATTCGCTCGCCACTGAGCAGTCGCGGTAACAAGAGATCAACAATATTGACATCGCGTGAACGTACACACCCTGGTGCGCCAAGCACTGCCGTTTCGGGATGGGTGGCGCTGGCAGGCAGGTAAGCCATGAGCAACAGATTGCCCGGCTCGACCGGTGCACCGTAGTGTTCGATCCAGCCGCCGGCTTGCCGAATCCCACGTGGTGTGACATCGTCGCGATCCATGATCGACGTTTCGCCGGCGATGATCAGCAATGCAGCGCCGGCGGCGCGCAGTTCACCGATGGCGGCGGCGATCTCAGCCTCCTCAGGAACAGTATAGCGTGTTGCCAGGAGCGATGAACCATATGATACCACGCGTGCCTCGATCGCTGGTACGACACTGCGCTCGATCCGACTACGGGCTGCCGTACTGCCGACGAGTACCACACCAACCGGCAGGGCCTGGAGCGGTCGCACATTGACGATCC
>CALLZL010000222.1 GCA_937859575.1 uncultured Chloroflexota bacterium | reverse complement strand
GTTCGGCCCACGCGGCACTTCGACCCGCTCGTTGCGGCAGAAGGCGACATACCGGCGGTTGGCGGCGATCGAGGGTGCGCCAAGTGAGAAATCGCCGGTTTCGGTATAGATCGTGCGGGTTGTGCCGCTGCTTGTATCGAGCGCTCGTACCTGCTGCCCACTGATATACACAATGATCCGGCTATCGGGTGTTTTGGTGACGCTACTCACGCCGAGAGGTTCGTCGGTGAGCTGCGTGATCACACCACTTGCAAGATCCAGGCGGAAGATGTTGTAGCGTGGATCGTCGTGCGGCGCTCGATCCTCAGCGCTCGCTCGGTCGGAGGTAAAGATGATAGCGCTTTCCAGGGAGTCAAATGAATTTTCGGTAAAGTAGAGATGCACATTGTTGCCAAGCGACGTCAGCTGCCGGATCGTTCGACCGGTCGCTTGATCGCGAAATTCGCGCATCTCGGATGGCCATGTATCGCCGAGCACGGCTCTCTCCTCTGATAATACGTTACGATAACCACGAATAACACGAATAACACGAATAACGCGAGTAACACGAATAACGCGAGTAACACGAATAACGCGAGTAACACGAATAACGCGAATAACGCGAAGAGCGCGCAGGATGGGTATCACACCCTCATGTATTCGTACTCTTCGTATTATTCGTGGTTCGTCCCATGTCGGTTTTATTTCGCGCTGCCCCAACCTTCGGGCCACTGGAAGTGTGATGCCAGCTCTTCGTTGCCCGGCATCGCCAATAGATCGTCGAGCACAGCCGCCGCCTGATCATACGAGCGCGTCTGCGGGCTGTTGAGCGTATTCCACAGCAGCATCGAACGATCACCACTGGTGTAGGCCAGAAGTTCGCGCTCCATGTCAAGCACTTCGGGCAGGATCATTTCGAGCATGATCTTGGGCGGCAGCGGGTGAACCCGCAGGGGCTGAATACCCTTGTTATTGACAATCGCCGGTACTTCGACAACCACATCATCGGCGACACCGGCCAACGCGCCGTAGTTGGGGATGTTGACCTGTGCCTGGTATTCGTTGTTGTTCACCAGGCCATCGATGATCGGCACTTGCTGTTCACGTGTCTTTTCGCTGCCGAACGCTTCGATCAGGCTTGCCTGCGGGTCGTTGGCAATGCGCGTCATCTCAGCGATCCGCTTCTCAAGATTCTCGACGAAAAGCGGCCGGGCGAGTTCGGTGTCGGGGCCGCCCCACGGCTCGCCAAACCAGCGCTTCTTGGTCGCCAGGTCGTTGTGATACCACCAGTTGCGCCCCTGGCGCGGCGTGTCGCCGATCGGCATCAAGCCGAACATCCGATACATGTGGATCGTCCCACGCGACATCTGGATGTCGTGGGTACGGGTAGCGACATGCTCCGTCCAGTAGCGCTCGCCATGCTCGGCGATCCAGTCATCGAGCAGTTCGTAGGCATTCTTGCCATCGTACAGGAAGTGGGTGAGCCAGATGTTATGGTTGAGGCCGGGTGCCTGCCAGCTGACGCGGGCCGGATCAAGGCCGAGGGTACGGGCGATCTCATAGACACCATAATGGCCATGGCACAGGCCGCACACCTTGATGCTCGTCTCACGGGTCATGAGGGTACACCCCTCGTAGACCGGGTTGCCGGATTGGATGAGCCAGGCATCGGGGCAGATCCGTTCCATGTCTTGTGCGACACTGAGCATGAAGCCGAGCTGGGCATGGCTGCCGAGATTGACACCGCCATAATAATAGCCGTGCTTATCGGTCAGATCACGGGTGGCACGCTGATGGTGATGGCTGGTAACCGAAGCAGTGTTGATCACAAAATCAGCATCACGCAGCGAGATGGCGCGATCGGCGGTGCGTTCAAAACGCAGGCCGGTGCCAAGCTCGTTGGCATAGCGCCGTGCCAGCTTCTCGATCATATCGAGCCGTTCGGCATCGATATCCATAAAACTCACCAGGCTGCCCGCCAGCCCAGGGGTCAGGCAGAGATCCTTGACCAGGCCAAGCGAAAACTGGGCGCTCCCGGCACCGATGACACTGATCTTGACGGCGGTTGGCATGAATGGCTCCTCATCCGACAGTTGCCGTATCCTGTGGCACCAGCCACGGTGGTGGTGCCTCTCCAAGCCGGCTCAGGTGACAGGCATACAGGAAACGGCAGACATCATTGACATAAAATTGCGGGTATGGTTTTTCCGGCAGCGACTCAAGAAACCGTTCGGCGACATGATCGGCGAAGGCACTATCCATCCCGCTGGCAGTTTCGTATTCGAAGTAAATTGCCAGATCTTTTTCCGGTGGGTCGATCACACGAGTAATGCCAAAACTCTCGGCAAAGCGATGTGCCGGGGCATCGATTTCAAGCAGGAAGGTTCCGAAGGCAGCTGAGTTGATATGCAGTTTATGTTCATAGAGGAAGTTGACCGTTGCCTGAGCATCTTCGAGGGTTTCACCCGGAAAGCCGAAGAAGAAGAAGGTATGGTTCCAGATCCCGGCGGCGGTACTCTCGCCAAGAATACGATGCATATGTTCGAGCTGGGTACCTTTGGCCATGCGTTGCATAACCGGTTCGGCGGCGCTTTCGAGGCCGAAGAGGATCATGCGGCAGCCGCCGGCATACATCTGTTGCAGCAGTTCGGCCGTGATCGGGCGCTCGAAGCGCGCACAGCCGCCCCACAGCAGCGGTACACCGTCGCGCTCCATGATCTTCGAGAGTTCGCGCAGGGTTCGCGGGGTGAGTGCTTCGTCCGAGAAGAAGATCTGCTCGACACCATAGCGCTTCTTGAGTGTCATCATCTGATCGGCGAGGATCTCGGAGCGCATGAGGCTAAAGGTTTCGGCTTCGCCATACCCGACATTACAGAAGGCGCACTTGCCGTAATAACAGCCACGTGCCGTCATGAGCGGTAATGTCAGCTGTGGTGCCAGGTAGCGATCAAGTGGCAGGCCATCGAAATCGGGCAAGGGCAACGCGCCGATCTTCTCGGGCACTTTGCGCTCGGTGGCATGCGCAACTCCATCGCGGCAGTAGATCAGGTTCGGCACCGTATCGATCGGATTGCCGGCCGCAACCGCTTCGATCAGACGCAACAGCGGTACTTCGCCGTCGAACACGACGGCACTGTCGATGATACTGAATATCGCCGGCGAGGCGATCAGCCGGTCGCGCAGCATGGTGATATGCGGCCCACCGATGGTGATATGGCAGCCAAGGCCGGCATCCTTGATCAGCGCGGCGAGCGTCAACCCCGGTACCATCTGGGCCATCGAAGGAATCGAGATTCCGACGACATCGGGCTGTTCGCGCATGATATCGGGTAATACATCACGCCGATACAGTTCGAGCAGCATATTGACCTGCGGATCGCGTACTTCATGCAAGATACTGGTGCTGCTGTCGGCAGTGGCGGCCGGCCGATAGGTTCCCACTTCGAGCGCGGCGGGGGAGAAGGGGAGCGACGCGATCTGGAGCGCATCGATGATCGTTTCGAAGGCATGCAGGCCAATCGGCCCATCGAAGAAGGCATTGCTGCGCATCAGGGCTTTGGCCTGTTCGACCCGTGCGGCAATCTGCGGCCCCTGGCTCAGCGCCATGCGCACCTGATCGATCGGCGCGACGATCCGTCGCCCACGTGGGCGGCGCTCGCCATAGCGGCCATAGTCGTTGCGCAGGCGTACCAGCACCCCTTCGAGATGTTCGCGGCTCAACACAGTATCGAACACCTCGATATTCAGATCGCGCTGGATCACCTCGACCCCATGCCCGCGCAGGAATGCCGTCAGCGTCGGCAATGCCAGATGCGGCATGGTGGGTGTCCAGTTTGGTGGGAAGAAGAGCATGGCCTTCATTGCGTGCGTCCCCTCTCGTGCTCGCTCGTTGTTTGGTCAATTCTGTGCGACAGCACTGCACCCTGTGCCTGCGTCGGGGTTAGCCCCGTTGGAGGCCTGACCCCAGACCCCGCACTCTTTATAGCCAAGTGCAAAACGACTAATCATAGGGACCGTGCGCATCTTGCGCGCATGCGGGCGGGACGCCCGCGCTCCCAGGATGCGGATGGTTTCAGGTTTCTGCACCTAGCTATAGAGGTATGGTCTTTCATGCTTCGTGTCTATTTGGGATGAGCGTCTGTTCTTCTGCTCCTCCCATACTACCGTGCCACCGGGATCGCCGTCTCGGCAACCGTGGTGCTGGCCGGCCCATACAGGTGGCAGCGCACCTCGTGGTCATCCTTGAATGCGATCACCGGTGGTTCAATCGCATCACACACACCGGGAATGGCATCCGAGCAGCGTGGGTGGAACGGGCAGCCCTGCAGGGTTGAGTATGGGTCGGGCACCGTACCGCGGATCGACGCCAGGCGTGTTGCTGTACCGGCGGCCTTCGAACCCATCTTGGGGATCGAACGCAGCAGCGCTTTGGTATACGGATGTTTCGGATCATAGAACAGGTCATCAACCGAAGCGCGTTCGACGATCCGCCCCATGTACATCACAATCACGGCTTCGGTCATCTGTGCCACAACCCCCAGGTTGTGGGTGATGAACATGATCGCCATGCCGAGCTCGCGCTGCAGATTGCGCATCAGCTGTAAAATCTGCGCCTCGGTCGTCACATCGAGCGCCGTGGTCGGCTCGTCGGCGATCAGCAGCGATGGGTAACACGAGAGCGCCATGGCGATCATGGCGCGCTGGCGCATGCCGCCCGACAGCTGGTGCGGGTAGCGGTCGATAGTGCGTGCTGGTTGCTGCATGCCAACCTTGCCGAGCATTTCGATCGCCAGATTGCGCGCGGCTTCATTGTTGATCGACTGGTGCAGTTTGATCGCTTCGATGATCTGATTGCCGATCGTATGCACCGGGCTGAGCGAGGTCATGGGCTCCTGGAAGACCATCGAGATCTCGCCGCCACGGATCAGGCGCATCTGCTTGCCCATCGGGTCGAGGGCCGTCAGTTCGATCGACTCGGCCGGCCGGCCGTTGGCTGTCGCTTCACGGTGCAGGGTGATCCGGCCTTCGGTGATCCGGCCCGGGCGGCGCACGATGCCGAGGATCGAGCGGGCGGTAATGCTCTTGCCGCAGCCGCTCTCGCCAACCACACCGAGTGTCTGGCCGCGCTTGATCGTGAAACTGACGCCGTTCACCGCCCGCACAGTTCCTTCATCGAGGAAGAAATGGGTATGCAGGTTTTCAACTTCGATCAGCGGTGGTCGGGTGTCGGTCATGATGTCTCCCCCATCAGTGTATTGTTGGTTATGCTCGTATCAGCGGGCATACGGGTCGGCAGCATCCCTCAGGCCGTCGCCGAGGAAATTGAACGCCAGGATCGACATCACCACTGCTGCGCCGGGCAGCATCACCCAGGGCGCGAGTGCGACGGAGCGCAGGTTCTGCGCTTCCTGCAGCAGTACGCCCCAACTGATAGCCGGTGCGCGCAGGCCGAGGCCAATGAAGCTGAGGCCGGTTTCGGCCAGGATCATGCCCGGCACGGCGAGCGTCAGTGTCGCGATGATATAGCTGAGGAACGACGGCACCATATGACGCAGGATGATACGCATTTCGCTTGAACCGACAAGACGCGCCGCGAGTACGAAATCCTCTTCGCGTAGGGCCAGGAAACGACCGCGCACCACCCGTGCCAGGCCTGTCCAGCCGATGAGCGAGAGGATGACAGTGATGCCGAAATAGACCCAGATCACCGGCCAGTTGGGCGGTAGGGCAGCACTGAGCGCCATCCAGAGCGGAATCGCCGGGATCGAGCGCACGAACTCGATCGTACGTTGGATCAGGTTGTCGGCCACGCCGCCGTAGTAGCCCGAGATACCGCCGAGCACGACGCCGAGGAACAGGCTGAGGAAGACGCCGACCAGCCCGAGTGAGAGCGAGATGCGCGCACCATAGACGATCCGCGAGAAGAGATCGCGCCCGAGGCGATCCGCACCAAGCAGGAAGACACCGGCTTCTTCGTGCGGTACATCGATCCCGAACAGATGGATGTCGGAGTCGAAGATACCCCACAATTTGTATGGTGTGCCGCTGATGAACAACCGGATCGGATAGATGACTTCCGGATCATCGACGAATGTTGGTCGTAGGGTGACCGGATCACGTGCCCGCGTGATTCCGTAAATGAACGGGCCGCGGAACGTGCCGCTCTCATCGAAGAAGCGGATCGACGTTGGTGGTGCAAGGGTGAAGCGGGTGTTGAACGTTTCAGGATTGTACGGTGCAACGAACTCGCAGAAGATCGCCGTTGTGTAGAGCAGGAAGAGCACACCGACACTGATCAGTGCCAGCCGATGCTTGCGGAACTTCCACCAGATCAGCTTCCACTGCGGTGCGACATAGATCTGATCGGACTTGACGGTATCTTCAAGTTCGGCCTGTAGATTGGTTCCGCCGTCGCGCAGCTGATTCATCCCATTCGTCGCCATCTGCTATCCCTCCATCCGGATGCGCGGATCAGCCCAGGCCAGTAAAATATCCGAAACCAGTGTACCGATCACCGTCATGACGCTCAGCAGCATCACAAAACTCCCCGCCAGGTACATGTCTTGCGATGTCAGGGCGCGCAACAGCAACGGCCCACTCGTCTGATAACTCAGCACCACCGATACGAGCGTCTCGCCCGACACAAGGGCTGCGAGTGTCCAGCCGACGGTGCTGAAGAACGGGTTGAGCGCCACGCGCACCGGATACTTCCAGATCAGGCGTGTCTCGTGAACCCCTTTGGCTCGTGCAGTTTCGACATACGGTTTGTTCAGCTCATCAAGCATATTGGCGCGTAAGGTGCGGATCACACTCGCGGTATTGTCGATCGCAAGAATCACCACCGGCAACCAGATGCGCGAGAGCATGTCGAGCACCTTCTCGACCGACCATGGTTGATTCAAGAAGCGTTCGGAGAAGAGGCCCGAGATATTGACACCGAACATCGCCAGGCCAACCCAGAGCGCGATCAGTGCGATCAGGAAGCTGGGCGTACCAAGGCCAAAGAAACTGACAAAACTCATGAAATAATCGAGAAACGAGTATTGATGGGTGGCGGAATAGACGCCGACCGGAATCGCAATCGCCCAACTGAGAAGAATCGTCAGGAGTGAGATCAGCATGGTGATACCGATTCGATCCCAGATCAGCTCCGACACCGGTTTCTGCCATTCGAAAGAGCGCCCCCAGTCACCACGCAGTAGAATGCCGCTCATCCATTTGTAATACTGGACATACACCGGCTGGTTCAGGCCATACTGTTCTTCAAGCGCACGAATCTGCTCGGCATCGATGCTGTCGCCCTGCTGCCGCAGGTTGGCCACATACGCACTGAGGAAATCGCCCGGTGGCAACTGAATGATCGTAAACGAGATGATCGAGATGACGATCAGCGTCGGGATCATCAATAGCACGCGGCGAACGATATACTGGAGCATGCTCTTCTCCCACGATGACAGTGCTAGGTACTTCTGCTCCGGCTGTGGTTGTGCCACAGCCGGAGCAGAAATCCGAACGGGTGACGAAGCGACTAGTTGGTATGGCTGGCCGGATCATCCCAGTAGTAGGTCTGGGTGTCGAGCAGGTTCTCATCTTCGGTCGTGTCGTCATTCGGCATGCCGGCACGGAAGCCCTGGAACCCGTTCTTCACGATGGTCGGCGATGGCAGTTCGCCAAGGATGCCGATCATCGGCAGTTCTTCAGCCCAGATGTCGAGAATCTGGCTGAACTTCTGCGTCCGCACCGCATCATCCGGCTCCACATCAATCTCTTTCATGATGTCCCAGATCCGGGTGATGAAGTGGCCTTCCGGTGGTGCTTCAGCATTAGGGTCGCTGGCATTGTTGAAGTAATTGCCCCAGGCTGCCGCCCACGGTCGGTCGACCATCGAGCCAAGGAAGATCCAGGGTGCCACGATCGGCAGCACGGTGCGGTCGCCGCCCCAGAAGGCGCTTTCGATCTCGTTGGCGGTATAGCGCTCGGTATAGAGTGCGCGCTCCTGCGCCTTGTAGGTCGCCTGGATCCCGACATCACCAAAGTACTTGACCATCGTCTGGACGGCATCTTCGTCGGGTGAACCCGGCTGTGCCGTGCCTTCGATGATGAAGCTCACCGGGCCGCTGCCGTCTTTCCAGAGCCGGAAGCCGTTGGCGTCTTTCGCGGTATACCCGGCACTATCGAGGAGCTCGTTGGCGCGTACCGGATCATACTCGATATAGGCGTTGGTCAGCTTCGGATAGTACTGTGGCGAAGCACTGAGCGGGCTATACTGGCGCGGCACGGCAGTGCCGTTGAACACCAGGTCGTTGATGTCGTCGCGGTTAATCGCCAGCGACAGTGCGATACGCACATCACGGTTCTGGAAGAACTCGCGGATGAGCGGGTTCTTGGCGGTATGGTTGGGCTGGAAGGCAATATGGTTGGCGCTGACGCCCAGCACCACCTGGTAATCACCACGGCTCTCGTTCTCCTTGAGCAGGGTGAAGTCGCCAATGCTGACATGGCGTGCCTGGAAATCGACCTCGCCGGCCAGAATACGCGTATTGAACGCATCGGGTGTCTCGAAGAGCAGGTGGGTTACCTTATCGACATACGGCAACTGGTTGCCCTCCGGGTCGACCTGCCAGAAGTACGGGTTCCGCTCCATGACGAACAACTCTTCCGAGAGTTCGTTCATGGAAACCCATGGTGCGATCGACGGTCGGCCGACGGTCCACCAGTTGTTCTTTTCGGCAAAGAGCTGCACCCAGGTTTCGAACCCGGCTGCCCGGATCTCGGCCTCGAGAGCTGCCGGCTCGGCGAAGTTGACATGATACTTCTCGTGGAAGCCGGCATGGCTGAACGGACCATCGGAGTTTGTACCACCACCCTTGCGGGTCACGGTATAGATGAAGAGCGGCTTGGGATCCTGGAAGGTGTAGATCGCGGTATAGCGATCGGGGAAGCTGGCGGTCGGCAACACGCGGGGTGTACCGGTGCTCCAGTCGCCCGGAGGTGCCGGGTGGAGTTCGGTGTTGCTGAGCACATTCTCGAACCACCACTTCCAATCGTCGGTGGTGAAGTCGGAACCATACGACCACTTGGTTCCTTCACGCAGCTTGAATGTCCACTGACGTGCGTCAGGGCTCACTTCCCACGACTCGATCAGGTTGGCGCTAATGCTGAGGTCGGGGTTGTACCAGGTCAGGCCTTCGTTCTGGGTCTTCGTCGGGCCCCAGCGGTCCGATACGCCGCGGAAGCCGCGCCGGATGGTACCGCCGTAGTTACCGATCCCGCCTACGCCTTCAAGAACCAGCGGGTTCTTCGGCAGACGTGCTTCGACCGGTGGAAGCGCCCCGGACTGGACGAGTTGGGCCAGCATTGGGGCCTCGCTGAACTGCGTTGTCGTCACCGGAACGGCTGTTGCAGCCGGGGGTGCGGTTGGAACCGGCGCGGCTGTCGGCGCTGCCGGTGCGGCTGTTGGTGCGGGTGCAGCCGGTGCCGCTGTCGGCGCCGGAGCCGTGCCGCCGCCACATGCCGCCAGGCCGATCCCGGCACCAACGGAGGCGGTCAGACGTAGGAACTGGCGGCGGCTTACCGCACGCTTCTTGGAGTGTTCGCTCATGCTTTCCTCGCTGGGTTGTGCGTCCTCGCACATAATCTGTTCAGTAGCATCAGGACGTCAGCGTTGATGTGGTGACACAGGTGAGGTTCTCTCGGCAGTGTGGTGCTCCTTTCTCGCGTGTTGCGTCTCGTATCCGATTAACCGGCGGCCACTGTGGTTGCTACCACACCCTGAAGCTGGAGCTCATCGGCGCGATGACAACTGACGAAATGGCCGGGCGAGATTTCGCGCAGGGTTGGCGTCTCGTTGACGCACTGGTCGATCTTGTAGCGGCAGATCGGAAGAGCACACGTCTGAACTCCAGTCACTAGCT
>CALLZL010000221.1 GCA_937859575.1 uncultured Chloroflexota bacterium | reverse complement strand
TGACACTCGTGCGGTTGGTGTCGGTGCGCGTCAGCAGCGTCGCCGGGTCGAGCACAAATGTTGTCGTGATTGGTCGGCTCAGCGCGTCGAATTCGAACAGCGTGATACGGTCAGTGATCGGTTCGGTCGCGGTGAAGGTGCTGTCCACGACATTGTCGATCTGACGCTCGACACGCCCGACCGCGTCGTAGCTCGTCGTGGTGACGATATCCGCATCGCGCGGTCCCGTCAGTGGATCGCCATCCTCATAGTTGGCAATCACCGTTACTGGCCGGTTGAGCGCATCATAGGTGTACTGAGTCCAGCGACCATAGGCATCGCGCTGCCAGGTCACATTGCCCGCACCGTCGTAGTAGGTCAGCAGTTGGACATTCGTGTCGTCAGTTGCCGGTAGGCCAGGCCGATAGTTGAGCGTCACCGTCACCGGCCGGCTCAGCGCATCGTATTCGGTGCGGGTGACCCGCGTGGTCGCATCGCTGAAGGTACGGGTCGCCGTATCGAACGTTCCCGTGAGGATACCGGTCTGCGTCACCAATACTGTGCGACCAAGCCCGTCGTAGCCATAGAAGGTCGCCACATTCTGGTCTGGCGTGTCTGGGTCGAATGCCGGAATCACGGGCTGGCCATTGCCATCGCGTGAGAATGGCACGACATTGCGCGCCGTGGCGATCACCCGCCCGGCGCTGTTGTAGCGTGTGACATCGATGCGTCCAAGTGTGTCGGTAATCGCAATCGTGCGCCCAAGCAGGTCATAGCCGTAACTGGTGCTGATGTCTTCATCGGGAACTGCTGCATCGAAGACGCCATTCTGCTCATTCTGGATCGTGCGCGCGAGCGTGTTGTCGAGGTTGTAGACCATGCGGTCAGTACGCGCCAACACGGAGCCGAGTCCGACGGTGGTGGTGATCACCCGACCAAGGGCATCGTAGCCATAGGCGGTCACCAGATCTTCGTCAGGATAGGCGTCGTTGTACACGCCATTGACATAGTTTTGCACGATGCGTGTCGGCTGATGCGGCAGGTCGTTATCGTCATAGAAATACGAGGTCACCACGCCATCCGGTTGTTGGGTGGCGATCAGCCGACTGTCGAGCGCATCGGTCTGCGTAATCCCCCACGTTGTAGTGGCCTGCTGGTAGGTATAGGTATAGAGTGATGTCAACCCTAATGGATTGGTGTTGGTGAGGCCGACGGTGGTACTGATGACATTGCCGAAGGTATCATAGCGGAAGCGCGTCGTCACATGCAGCGCATCGATGATACTGAGCGGGCGATTGGCAGCGTCATACGTGAGGGATGTGGTTTGCGTGAGGGCATTGGTGACACTGCGCGGCAATCCCACGCCATCATTACTGATACGCAGCGCATTGCCATTTCCATCAACCGCCACCGCTGGCGCAAGCGCTCCGGAGACGGTTTGGAACCCGACGAATTCCCCATTGTTGGTCTGGTATTCAAGCGTGCCATCGAATCGGTAATAGTCTGTCCAGACATCATCCGCCATACCAGGAGCAGAGCGCGTCACTGTCGTCGCGCGTCCCGTTGCGGTCGTAGTGTAGACGAAAGTCGTCGTGATACCTGCCGCATCCTCTTGCTCGCTCACCCGTCCTTGTCCATCGTAAGTGTTTGTCACCTGCACGACATTCTCGGGATTGGTCACGCTGGTGATGCGTGCGGGTGAGCCACTATAGGCATAGGTCGTTACCCCTGACCGCACATCCGTGACGGTTTCCAGCAGCCCGGCCCCGGTATAGCCGTAGGCGACAATGCGTCCATCTGAATCCTCGACCTCTTCGAGGCGTGGTGCAGCATCCACCTCAACATAGCGGAAGGTGAGGCTGCGTTGGGTCGTCTCATCAACCACGGTTTCGAGGTAACCGTCCCAGACTTCGAGCGGTTCATCGTAGTAGGTAAAGGTTTGCCGCTGTCCCTGAGGCGTCATGCGTTCGGTTACGCGTCCAACCGTATCGAACACCTGAATCGACTGGTCGCGCAAAGTCAGTGTGTAACCGGCAGTCGAACGAATGAGCATCGCGCGCACACCAGGCGCTGGGTCGAGTGTGGAATCGACGCCGTCATCGTAGAAGCGTAAGCGGTTGCCGGTGGCCGCTTCGTAGATCACTGTGTCCGCTTCGCCGCCTGGTTGGGTATCGAGGGTCAGCGCTTCTGCAAATGTATGGCGCCATCCTGGCCCCAGTGCTGTTTCGGGGTATGCAGTTGTATCCGCGAACAGCGAGACATACGACCGCGTGAGTGCAAGTGGTGGCCCATCTGCCGGGAGTGCGAGATCGGTTATCTGGTCGTAGAATGCACCAGAGTAGGTGTTGACAGGATCGCCGACGATCCATTGGACGCGACCGCTCGAATCGCAATCACACTTGCCGACCGTCTGATCATCTGGCAAAGCAACAGGTAGGCCATCGCGATAAAACGTGATCGAGTCGATGGCAAAGAGGCGTGGATTGCCGCCGATGATGCCACGAAAACGGAGGCGCCCAAGTTGGCCTGACAATGTCGTGGGAAATGCCGAACTTGTGACAGTAGTCCATGCCTGTGCACCACCCTGCGGTAGTGATGTAAGGAAAGCTCCAGATCCGGAAAATGGCATAAAGTACACATCTGTCCACATTGAATTAGGATTTAGTGCATTTGTTGTGAATTCGCGTGCCCAATCAAGTGTCATCGTTAAGGGCTCAGTACTCGAAAATGTCGGCAAGCGAAAAACTGGACTTTCATAGACAGTAATAGCTCCAGCGCCACTTGTACACCAGGTGCAAATAACCTCAATGCCGAGAAACGGCCCATCCCTTGGTTCAATACCGGCATACTCCGAGTCAATAACTCGTGGATAGACATAGGTATGATCTCGATAATTGCTCGAGAGATCATTGAAATGTCCCCAACCAGGTGCGTCATTATAGAAACGAATATTTTCAAATGTACAAGTTGCATCACGAAACCTAAACGGATCACAGGTAAGGCGTACCTCCAGCGGGGCAAAAGAATCGACCTCTTGGCTGCTGAATGTGACCAGTTGGTTTGAACCAATGCCAACACTACCGCCACGCCATACACTTGATCCAAGCGGTCGTGTATTTACATATAAGCTGACAGGGCCATCTCCCTCCATGATAGATGTATCTAATACTATGCTCTGGTAGGCAGCGGGTGGCACAATGAATGTCGCCGTCACTGGGTCCTCATCGGGTGCGTCCACCACATACGGTCCTGGGACCGTACGAAGATATGTCTGAAGCGTACTGAAGGTGCCATCAAACACACCAGCGACTTCATGGCTGTCAGCGTAGTCGATGCGTAGTTGCGCGACATTGGCCACATCATAGAAGGTCGACTCAGCTTCTGGCGGCGTGGATGGCGGTGGCATCGAACTTGGGGGTGCTGACTGCAGCAGAGGCGCATTGGGGAAGATATACCCAGGCATTGAGGAATTTATTGTCAGGGAGGAAGCTGTCGCGTAGATTGGTGGCGCGGGAATCAAGAAAGTGGAGAACAGGCTCACAACCCAAAGTATACGAACTGACAAAAATGCCATGACATGCTCCCTGATAGATGCGCGCAATATCAATTAGTAAATGTTATCTACACCGTGGGGTTCGAGTATCTCAGCAATGAGAGGGTAAGATCGAAAGGTAGCATGATGAAGTGTAGGTATACCAATATGGATATCCTGTCATCAACCACCAAGATAAGAGTAGCACTAGTCGATACGGGTTATCAACCTTCCCTTTAGTCCTGCATACCTCCACCACAGGAGCTATGTAGGATGGGTACCTATGTCATGATTGCGCAGAAAAACGCAGGACGCTAATGCAACAAAACCGCAATAATGCCACTGATTTTAACGAATATGATGAGTAATCGTACGGCCATGCAGCAATCGCAATACGACGACACGGCGCAATCGAAAAGACTGCGCCGTGGTTTACTGTGATAGTTTTACATGGGTGGAGGTTCTGCTGTTGGCTGCGCTGTGTTCGGTGTGCGCAGTACAAAGAACAGGCATGGGAGAAAGATTAGCGCCACAACCCATACCGGGTTGAGTAATAGTTCAGTGAAATACAAGATCCAACTTAGCCCCGCGAGCAAGAGCGATCGCCTCCAATTCCGGGTTATACTCGGCGGAAAATGAAATGTCCTATCGAGCCTGATCGAAGAGGTGGAAATTCTCAGTCATGAGCGACGCCAACTCGTCGGCATACTGGCTGATGTTGTTGAGCACCTGCTGGACGGCCGCACGAAAATCAGCGAAGGTGGCGTAGAAGGTGTTGCGGGTGACCGTCTTGCGCAGGAACTTCCAGAAGCGCTCGATCAGGTTCAGGTTCGGCGAGTACGGCGGCAAGAACAAGAGTTGAATGTGCAACTGCTTAGCAAGCGTGATCACCGTGTGGGCGCGTTGATAGCGGGCATTGTCAAGTACGACCAGGAGCGACGTGCCGGGATTAGCCGCCCGTAGCTTGCGGAGCAAGCGACTGACCAATTCCGCATCGCACGACGCCGTGTCCTCAATCGAGACGAGGGTGTGGTCGTCGGGAGAATAAGCCCCAAGCACCTTGAGGCGATTCCGGCCGGAGTTGGTCTTGAGCAAGACAGTCTGGCCACGTTTGATGCAGCCCTGGCCAGACACGGCATTGTGCAGTAAGTGGGCCGCATCGACAAAGTAGACCTTGGCGCGGCCTTTCAGGCGCCCCTTTTTTCGGTGTAGCTCTCAAGCCACGCCTTTTGGGCTTCGGTATCGGCTTTGGCAGGGATTTGGGCCGGTTTCTTGTAGCGATAGTCGAGACGCTGGAGGAGTTTGCGCATGCCACTTTCGGTGTAGCTGACCTGAAACGTCTCCTCCACCCAGGCGATGGCTTCTTTGGTCGTGCGGACCTCTACACACTCAACTGCTGCTGCTGAGCCGGTGTGAGCGCGGCATCGGTGTTGCCCGATTGAAGGGTACAGAGAGTGTCGATGCCAGCCTGAACGTAGATACGAATCCAGCGGGTGATGGTCTTCGGGTTGACGTGCAGGATGCGCGCGACCTGCTCGCGATTATGACCAGCATCCAACAACAGAATGGCTTGGATGCGCTCGCTGATACGGCGTTCGGCGGTCTGCTTATAGCGTCGCTCCAGAGCTTCCCGCTGGCTGCGGCTCAAAGTAAAGAGCTTCTCCCGCATGGCCGACCTCAGATATGCTTGACCTACCATCAGAATACCGAATCACGCCAATTCTGGCAACCGGCCAATCGGACATTTCATTTTCCGACGAGTATCACCTGCCTCGAACTATGCGGGAGTTCGCTATTGGCCCGGCGGGCTCAGCCTCCTCAGCCCTGGGGCAAAGTGCTTCCGCATGAGTGAATGTGCTTGTCCTAAAGTTGCCGCGCCCTGAAGCTCCGAAATCGATTCATAAATGTAGATTGTGATGAAGTCTCTTGTGTCCTATTGCACGCAAGCGCCTCAACTGGTGCCATAGTCCATGCTGTAGAATTCAGTTTCTCAGCCACTTGCAGATAGGGCGCTCCTCTATCCCAAGCATGCTGAGTGTAGTAAAGTTCGCCTAATGACAGGTTCACCATTGTCCGAAAGAGTCCAGACGAGTGCGCGCCAGCAATCCGCATCGCCTCGCGCAATCTCTCCTCAGCCTGCCTATACTCTCCCTGCCGCAGAAGCGCCTTCCCCCATACATCGAGGGTCGTCATATAACCCTAACTGTCGCCGATCGCCTCCCTGATTGCTAGACTACTTCTAGCAAGCTTGGGTACTTCCCTTAGATCGCCTGTCTCAAGGAGCATCGCTATCATGTCTCGCTGTATCCATGCTATGCGCATGCTGCGCGAAATCGATGGACGTGCGCCCGCGCCGCGAGCGGCGATCATTGGTGCTCACACCATACAATCGACACCGGAAAGTGGCGCACGGGCCGGCTACGACGGCCACAAACGGCGGAAGGACAGCAACGTCCATCTTGGCGGTCGACACGTTGGGCCAACTCTTGGCCGTGGTCGTGACGCCGGCCAAGGAACAGGAACGCGCTCAGGTCGCGATCTTGGCCGCACAGGTGCAGGCCGTGACCGGCGAGTCGGTCGAGGTGGCGTTCGTGGACCAGGGGTATACGGGCGAGCAACCGGCGACAGACGTCCACGCGCACGGCAGGCGGTTGGAGGTCGGCAAACTGCCGGCTGGCGCGCGACTATGAACGGTTGCCGGAGATGTTGGCGGGCTTGCATTTTCTGGTCTTCGCGATGCTGATGCTCAAGCGGTTCGTGACCATCATGGTCGAAAGTGCATAACAGGCTCTAAGCACCTATCTTTCAATCGGGGAGCGGGGTTCGTCTCTTTGGACCTCGCTTTGCATCAAGGGGAGCAACGATAAGCACAGCGCTCATGCGTAGTTTTGCGTGATTACTTCCATGCAATGCTTGTAGGTCGTGATGGCGGCGCTGGTCAAGGCGCAGCTGCTGGCCGCCCTCGATGGAAGTCTGATGTCGCTGCTGTTTGCCCTGCGGCACAGCATCATCGCCGTGGCGCTGCTGGTGCATCGGCCAGCGAACCAGGCATCGGTACAACCCAGCGATACCATGCTCGAGTAGGTCGGCACGCTGCTCCCGCTTGCCCTGCGTGCGACCGCTGAGCCAGCCGGGCTGCTCAGCCTCGCGATCGTGGTCATTTGGAACCTGCTCGCCAGTGGGGCGATTCTCTCGCTGGGGCGCTGCTTCGGGATGGAGCCGGCGCATCGTGGACTGCAGACTCGCAACCTGTACCGGATCGTGCGGCACCCGATCTACGTCGCCCACCTTGATCATGGTCGGCGGCTTTCTTACGGCCTATCTCTTCTGGTGGAACGGGCTTGTGGCGCTGATCTGGCTGGGCGTACAGATCGCACGCATCCGACACGAAGAAGTGCTGCTCAGCAATGACGAGCGCTACCAGCGCTACGCGCAGGAGGTACGCTGGCGGCTCGTGCCGGGGGTGTGGTGAGACGCGTCTGTCGCTGCATACTTCATCAGTGCTTCGAGCGGCTCACAGCGACTCTTCGCGTCGACGCGAAGAGTCATCAGCGTGCACAGCCTGATCGCTCAGCCAGGCTTCGAGGAACTCCATCACCAGCGGAATGGCATCGGGCCGCAGTTGGAGGGCATTCGTCAATGCCTGAAGCGCCGGCGCCGCCGCAGGGAGTGCGTCACTGCGTTCTGGGTATACCGCAGCAAGCTCGGCGATCTGCGGCTGTTCCGTAGGTTCGAAGAAGCCCAGCGGTTTGTCACACAGGCGCGCGATCTGGATGAGCGTCTCGGCCGGGATCTTGCGCCGACCGGTCTCGTAGCTGGCGACCGTCGCCCGCGTGACACCCAAATGCGCCGCAAGATCGCTCTGGGTCAGGCCACGCGAAAAGCGCGCCTCACGGATCGCCGTGCCAATGGTGCTATTAATACTGGTTGGGCTTTCTATCATCAAATCAAGCTCTCCTGCAGCGACGGTAGGGCATCCGGATCATCCGGAAGATATTCTACCGCGCGAGCACGTAGCCAGTCGAGCGCCTGCTGATATTTCCCTGCGGGCAGGGCATCATAACGCGGCGTGCCCAACTCGGCGCAGAAGCGTGCATGCAGGCGGTCATAGATCTTTTTACCGGTTTTCGTCTCGTACCGCTTTCCAAGCCGCTCGATTGCCAGCCTGATGACCGACTGCTGCGCGGCCGTGATCTTGACTTGATCGAGCAGTCGCTGCTGGGTCTCGTCGAGCTGTCCCTCGAGAGTCGTCAGACGTTCGTTCAGCAGCCCCTCAACTGTGCTCAAGCGCACATCCTGCTCGACGACTTTCTCATCTGTACGGCGTTGCGCAGCGAGCAAGGCATCGCGCGTGACTCGCAGCTCAGCAATGATCGCCGACAGGCGCTGGCTTAACGCAGTTAATGAAGGCTCGCCGGATGCTGAAGCCAGTTGGGTTGAGCCCTCACCATAGAGCGCATCAAGCAGGTCAACCAGTTCCGCCTGATACCGTACGAGCTTGGGCCGAATATCTTCAGCGACCAGGTTGGGTGTGATCGTTGCCAGCCAGAATGCCAAGTAGCGCCGACTGATCGCCAAAACCGATTGGACACGATTTCCCATCGGCACCTTGACGACCCGCAAACCCTGGGAGAGAACGTCGTGCTCACGTAAACGCTCGCTCTGACTCTGCGCATCGAGCCCCATCGCGGTGCAGACGGAGCGAATAGGCAGGGCGACTTCTCGTCCATCGATGATCACCGCAATCAGGCTATCGCCGTAGAAATCGAACTGCTCCACGCGCGGCAGACTGGGCAGCGCAGAAGAACCAGGATCACTCATCGGCCTCTCCTTTCGTGTGTCGTAGCGACACAATATCATACCAGAACGCCTGTGTCAAGCCAGCATGTGTCACAGCGACACATCCAGTACGGTACCTACCGTGTCGAGTGTGTCATTATGACACACTCCCTTCTGTCTTCTCCAAATTGCGCAGTGTGTCACTGTGACACACCCAGTACGGCACCTACCGTGTCGAGTGTGTCACAACGACACACTGCTGCTCATCCAGCCACATCAATCGCTGTTACTGATGCCAGCCAAGGCCGCGCATTCGATACTGGGTGTATCACCCCTGCATCCAGCAGTCACCACAAACTGCACGCGCTGGCAGCAGGCGGCGTTCGCTCGCCGAGGTGAATCCTCGGCCCTTCGCATGCGCCTGAGGCGCTTATTACCCGGATCGTGGTCTCCACGGAGACCACACATTGCGCGATGCGCCCCTCGCTGCGGGCCATCGTAAGGAGAGGTGTTATGCAACTGGTACCATTCGCCAACGAGTCGGACGACGAGAAGGAAGAGGAGCAGGAAGACGAGGATCAGACCGTTCCTGAGCTGGATGAGTTCAGCGACGAGGAGCTAGACGACCTGTTCAACAAGCTCGCGGACAAGAAGTAGCGCCCATTCGATCGATCTCGCAGCGAACAGAAGGGCCTCGTAGTTCAGCTACGAGGCCCTTCTGTTCGCTGCGCCGGAAAGGAGGTCGCCATGACTATCTTTCTGCAAGGAGCGTTGAGTAGCCAGCTTCCACCCATGCGTCTGGTAAGCCGCGCAAGCCAGGAGTACGCTGGTGCCTGCCCCTTCTGTGGTGGCGATGAGCGTCGAAGCGACCGTTTCCATGTCTGGCTATCGCCGACAGGACGCGAGCGCTACTGGTGCCGCCGCTGCAATCGGAAGGGTTTGGCGGCGGAGTTCCTTGGCCGGACACGCCACTCGACGCAGGACAAACCAAACGTCAGCGTGGGCGCGCGCTCATCAGGCCCGACGCCCCAATCAGCACACATTCCCTTCTATCGTCAGCTCTATGAGCTGGTGACGACCTGGGCTGAGGCCAACCTGCAGCAGCCTTGGAACCCAGAGCCGCTGACCTACTTGCGCCAGCGTGGCTTTGATCTCGCCACGGTGCGCTGGGCCAGGCTAGGCTACACCCTCGATGACCCGTATACGTTAGTCAACGAGATCCGCCGCCAGACGCCTGCGCTGCTGCCCTATGCCGAGGAGGCTGGGCTACTACTGCGCGATGACGACGACAGCCTGCGTACTCACTGGAATCTCTGCGGGCGGATTGTCATCCCCTATCTCAGCCGTGGCGAGGTCTACGCCCTGCGAACACGCCGCTTTCCCGGCAAGGGCTACAGCTCACTCCCCGGCAGCTACGCCTGGCGGGGTGCGACGGTGCCGCTCTGCTGGGATGCTACCGGTGCGAGTGACATTGTGATCGTCACCGAAGGTGAGTTCAAGGCGCTGGCGGTGACAGCAGCCTATCGCAATGGCGCTATGCTCTACCCGGCCATCAGCCATCCTGGCCTGAACTACATCC
>CALLZL010000220.1 GCA_937859575.1 uncultured Chloroflexota bacterium | reverse complement strand
CCGAACTTGCCGCACTGACGGGAGGTGTAGCACCGGCAGCGACTCCAGCGGTTGAACCACCGGTAGCCGCGCCCGACGAAGTAGCGGCTCCGGCAGCACCGGTTGTGATCGAGGCTGAACCGGCACCAATTGGCCCGAATGAGCCGACGATCTTTAGCCCGATTGATGCTGTACCTCCGCCCCTGCCCCCAACCCCGGCAGCGGCACCGGCAGCGCGCCTGGTGGTCGAGAATGGTGGTGCGACACTACCGCTTCCGACCGACCGGAGCGAGATTGTTGTGGGCCGTGAAGATCCGATCAGCGGGATCCATCCCGAAGTCGATATGACGCCATATGGTGGTGAGACGGGAGGCGTGAGCCGGCAGCATGCCCGTATCACGCGCAGTGATGGTGTATGGATGATAGTTGATCTTAACAGCACCAACTATACGCGTGTTGATGGCATCAAGCTTGATCCGGGGGTGCCCATGGCGCTGAAGGATGGCTCGAAGATTCAGTTCGGCCGCGTAACGGTTATCTTCCACGAGTAACGGCCATGTGGTTGTGCGCACTGCTGCTATGCCGCGACAGCAGTGCGCAGTACCTGCGCTCAGCCGGCAGCCGATGGCACAATTTCAATATGCTGAATGCGGAGCCATTGTGCCGCCGGTACTGCATGCAACCCCCAGGCAAAGCTGCCACGCGGTGTTGCGACTAACCACTGGTTATCGATCCATGCCACAAACCCGAGCGGGCCGCGTGGTGCCGTGGATGCTTCATGCACCACATGGTTGTCGATCAGGAAGCGGGCACGCCCGATCGACCATTCGATCACATACTCGCGTATGGTTGCATCTGGTGGGGTGATCAGCGCCTCACTTATCCCCAGTGCCTGTTGCACACGCGGCCAGAGCCGCTGCTCAACGGCACTGATCCGGTTGGCAAGCAGCACGGCAGGGGCCAGGGGTGCCCAGGGCCACGCCTGTGGCCTGCCACTGTCGATGCAGGCCGCCTTCCAGCCATGCCCCGCAACCCCTGCCGCCAGTGGCATATCGGCCGGTGGTGCGGCATGCATAAACCAGATCGCTGCCGGTAGCACCGGCAACACCTTCCCCACCGGTGAAATCGGGCTGTTCCAGAAGCCAAAACCGGCAGTTCCGGCGATCTGTGTCGATGCTGCCGCACGCACCATCAAGCGCAATGGCGGTCGCCAGGGGAAGGCAGTGCGCGGTAATCCGCTATAGTCATCGATCTGGGCATTCGCATACTGCCGCCCATCACAGCCACCGATCGCCAGTTGCAAACCCTCACCATCGATCGCCAGCAATGCCGCCGGTGTCTGCATTGTGCGCCAATGGCCGGCCAGGGAAGTATCGAAATCTTCGCTGATCTGCATAGGCAGCTACGAGCCAGTCGGCTTCTGCCCACTACGCACCAGGATCAGCCCACCAATCGCACCCACCAGAATCACCAGCAGGAGGATGGTCGCCCAACTCATGCCGGTCTGCCCGGCGACGACGAAAAGGGCACTGAGGCAGATCACAATCATGCCGATGCAGCCGCGGCGCACGCGACGCTCCGGTTCGTCGTCGGCTGGTGGTGGTGCGGCAGGGTGTTCACTCATGGCTCTGGTATTCTCCTAGATCGCGAAAAAGCTCCAGTTGTGTGCTATGCTGCGCACTTTCCCATACCAGCGTAGCACGGCGTGGCAGTGCGGCAACCTGCACCTGCATACAGCCGGCCAATCGCAGGATGCTCCTCACGACCTTGACGGCAATCGCAGGTGAGTTTGCCTCTTGCGAGAGGTGCGCCAGCCAGGCGGTGCGCTGCCGCCCGTCGGCACAGATCCGTGCCAGCAGCTCGCCGGCAGCAACATTATCGAGATGCCCGGTCGGGCGGGCAATGCGTTGTTTGGTCGGCCAGCTATAGGGGGCGGTACGCAAACGCTCACGGTCGTGATTGGCCTCGACTACCAACAGATCGGCAGCGGCAAGTGCCGCGACCTGGGTGTCGTTCCAGCAGCCGAGATCGATCGCCACACCAACACACCAGCCGGCGCTCTGGATCGTATACCCAACCGGCGCTGCGGCATCATGGCTGACGGCAAAGCTGCGGATATTGAAGGGCCCGATCTGCATGTGTGCGCCGGTTTCGAGAAACTGCACAACGAGACCATCGAGTGCTGTGCCGAGCGCCGCGGCAGTGGGGCGATTTGCGACGATTGGTATCCCATGGCGGCGGCTCAGTGGCGCGGCACTGAGGCAGTGATCGCCATGCTCGTGGGTCAGGACAATCGCGCACAGGTCGGCGGGGCTCCGTTCGTAGCGCCGCAACTGGCGCTCGATCGCCCGCTGCGACAGGCCACAATCAACCAGCAGTGCCATTGTGCCCGATTCCACGAGCAACGCATTTCCGCTGCTTCCCGAGCCGAGCGATGTTACACGTACTGCCATGACTCCGATTTCTGCCTGGCTTGGGCGGCCGGTGCCGCACCCTTTCGTGCGGCTGGAAGGGCATCGCCGCCGGGCTGGCTGACCCGCGCGTCACCGTGCTCGACCCCTGTTG
>CALLZL010000219.1 GCA_937859575.1 uncultured Chloroflexota bacterium | reverse complement strand
CCATGGGGCGGCATGGCCTTGAAGCCCAAGCCCTCGGGCTTGGGAGCCGTCACTCGTACAACACCCATGTGTCTTTGCTGCCGCCACCCTGCGAAGAATTGACCACCAGTGAGCCACGCCGCAGCGCTACACGGGTCAGGCCGCCGGGAACAATCGCCACTCGTTCGCCGCTCAGGATGTAGGGCCGCAGATCGACATGGCGCGCCTCGACGCCACCATCGATGAAGCAGGGTGCCTGCGAGAGCGAGAGGGTCGGCTGAGCGATATAGTTGCGTGGCTGCGTCTCGATCAGCCGGCGAAACTCTTCGCGTTGCGCCGCAGTGCTATGCGGGCCGATCAGCATGCCGTACCCACCCGATTCGCCAACCGCCTTGACGACCAGTTCATCGAGGTTGGCGAGCACATGCTGCCGTTGGGCCGCATTCGTGAGCAGGTAGGTCTCGACATTCGCCAGAATCGGATCTTCGCCGGTATAGTAGCGGATGATCGCCGGCACATAGGCGTACACCGCCTTATCGTCGGCTACACCGGTGCCGACGGCATTTGCCAGCGCGACATTGCCAGCCCGGTAGGCATTCATCAGGCCGGCGACACCAAGGTATGAATCCTGGCGGAAGGTAAGTGGATCGACGAAGTCGTCGTCAACCCGGCGGTAGATCACATCAACCCGCCGTAGCCCGGCCGTTGTGCGCATATACACAATGTTGTTGTGTACCAGCAGATCGCGCCCTTCCACCATTTCGATCCCCATCTGGCGTGCCAGGAACGTATGCTCAAAATAGGCCGAATTATAGACCCCCGGCGTGAGCAGTACCACGGTCGGATCCGGCCGGCGTTGCGGGTCGAGTGCCCGTAGTGTCGCGAGCAGCGCCTGGCCGTAGTGTTCGTTGGGCCGTACATTGTAGTATTCGAACAGGGTCGGAAAGACGCGCTTGGTGACCTGGCGATTGGCCAGCATATACGAGACACCACTCGGAACCCGCAGGTTATCTTCGAGTACAGCGAAGCGGCCATCCGGCAGGCGCACCAGATCGGTTCCGGTGATCGAGACATAGATATCGCGTGGGATGTGGATGCCACGCATTTCGCGGCGGTAGTGGCGGCAACCATAGATCAAGTACGGCGGCAAGGCCCCCTCGGCCAGGACCTGGACACACTGGAAAATATCCTTTAGGAACACATTGAGCGCGACAATACGCTGGGTCAGGCCGCGCTCGATCACATCCCACTCGGCGCTGGTCAGGATGCGGGGCAAGAGATCATAGGGGAAGATGCGTTCGGTACCTTCTTCGGCTCCATAGACGGTAAATGTAACCCCCTGATTCAGGAACATCTGGTCGGCGGCATGCTGGCGACGGTGCATCTCGGTGGGCGGTAGTTCGAGCAGGCGGCGATAGAGGCGTTCGTAATGCCCGCGCGGCACATGACCAATGCTGAACATTTCGTCGTAGGCGGTGCCGAGTTGATAGCGGGCAAACGGCATCGCCGGCGCGCCCTGTGGTTCTGGCATGGTTTGTGTCACAGGCACCTCAAACGCAAATGCCCCACACACTGTGTGGGGCGACATCGCCATAGTGGGTTTGATTTGGTTGCAGGTGTGTATTAAGAAAGTATGGTACTCGTGGTTTGCTGTTTCGTCAAATTAGCAGGCCGGATCGTGGCTCTGCGATGGTGCCGTCACTGGTAGCCACCTATAGCCAAGTGCAAAATGATTGATCATTGGGATCGTGCGCATCTTGCGCACATGCGGGCGGGACGCCCGCGCTCCCAGGATGCGGATGGCTCAAGATTTCTGCACTAGCTATATGGCTCAGGATTCGGAATCAGGCGGCCTGAAGCCGGGCATGCCAAGGCGTGCGTAGAGCCCCTGGCCCGGCTCTTCCGGTGGTGATCCGGGCGGCCGCTGCATCGGCGGCACAACGCGCGGCAGCGGTTCATCGGGGGGAATACGCGGCGTCGTGGTGCCGCCATAGGTCGCAATCAGGCGATCATCGGCCCAATCGGCCAGGCCAATGACCGATTGCATGCAATGGGCGACATCAGCCTCGCGCAGGCCGGCGGCCGGCCACATTAACAGCGCATGTACCGTTTCGTTCTGAATACTGAGCGCACCGCTGCTCGGCAGGCTATGGTTGAGTTCGAGCAGTTCGCGCATAAGCGGCAGGATGAGCTCGCGGTCGCTGGGTAAGCTCATCACCGGTGCTTCGATCCGCAGGAATGGAACCCCATTAATAACCACCGCACCGGCGCGGCCGCGTGCCGAGCCAACCGAAAAATGACGCCAGCCCTGTGGATCCGTGATGGTGGCCGGATCCAGGCCAACCCGCGTCAGAAAGCCATCGATCAGTGTGATGGCCGCCGCGAGGTGCGCCGCGATCTCGGCCGGTGTCGGGCCGGCGGGTGGCGTCGGTGTCTGACTCGCCATGCGGAGGCTCCTTCTTACTGTATGCGAACGCCGCAGTTGCGGCAGTACCAGGTTGGGTTGTCGTATTCGGTGTAGCCGCAGGATCGGCAGTAGAGGGCGCGCAGGCAGCGCTCGCGGCCGGCCAGTGCCGCCGCCAGCAGATCACGGGTCAGGTAGTCGATTGGTACGGCAAAGCGTGCTGCATCGAGCTGAGCTAGGCCCCAGACATTAATACCCACCACGCCGTCGGCGGCGAGCAACGGCCCGCCGGAATTACCATGATCGATCGCGGCGGTGGTTTGCAGGCATTCGATGCCGCGATAGCGCTGGGCCGGGT
>CALLZL010000218.1 GCA_937859575.1 uncultured Chloroflexota bacterium | reverse complement strand
GTGCGCTGCTGGGCTATACCCCCGACGAGGTGAATGCCCGTGGCGGCCCCGAGATCACCTATGCTGATGCAAACACGGCACGCGAGGTGTACGAAACCCTGATCACCCGTGGCACATGGCATCGTGATGTGGCATTGCGGAGTGCCGCTGGACACATTCTGATCGCCGATCTGCGTGCCGACCGCATCCTCGATGAACAGGGCACCCAGGCCGGCCTGATCGGGGTCTTCAGCGATGTGACCGAACGCCGCCGTGCTGAACGGGCGCTCCACGAACTCGAACAACGCCTGATCCAGCATGTCGAGAATTCACCATTGGCCGTGATCGAATGGAATGCCGATCTGCAGGTACGCCGCTGGTCGATCCGCGCAACCCAGATCTTCGGCTGGGATGAAACGGCGGTGGTGGGGCGACGCCTCGATGAGTGGCCCGCGAGTGCGCCTGATAATCAGGTCGCAATCCATGCCATGCTTCAGCCGCTCTTGACATCCCAACCACACCGCAATGTGTCGGTTATTCTGGTGCATAACCAGCGTGGCGAGCAGTTGTATTGCGAATGGTACAACTCGGCACTGTTTGATGATGAAGGTAACTTTGTGTCGATCTTGTCGCTGGTTCACGACATGACCGATCGTCAGCGGTTGCAAGAGCAGTTTCTGCAATCACAGAAGATGGAGATCGTTGGCCGGCTGGCCGGTGGTATCGCCCATGATTTTAATAACTTGCTGACGGTGATTCTGAGTTATAGCGAACTGGCGCACGAGATGGCCGAGCCGGAAAGTTCGATTGCCGACGATCTTGCCGAGGTACGCCGCGCCGCCGAGCGTGCTGCCGATCTGACGAGCCGGCTGCTGACGTTTGCCCGCAAGCAGATCATCGCACCACGCCCGCTTGATCTTAATCTGCTCTTGCTTGATCTCGATCGGTTGTTGCGCCGGCTGATCGGCGAAGATATCGAGCTTATCCTCCTGATGTACACGGATACGGCGAATGTGCTTGCCGATGCCGGCCAGATCGAACAGGCTGTGATCAATCTGGTGGTGAATGCGCGTGATGCAATGCCGCAGGGCGGGCGCCTGGTGATCGAGACATCGCTGATCGAGCTGCATGCCGAGTATCGTGAAGCAAGCCTGGCTGTGGCCCCCGGCTGGTATGTTCAGTTGGCGGTGAGCGATACGGGTACCGGCATGGATGAAGCAACCCGCTCCCGGATCTTCGAGCCGTTCTTTACCACCAAAGTCAGCGGGAAGGGCACCGGGCTGGGCCTGGCGACATGCTACGGGATTGTGAGGCAGCACAACGGCCATATCACCGCATATAGCGAGCCGGGGGAAGGAACGACCTTCCGCATCTATCTGCCGCTCTATCAGCCGGACACCGCCGAACCTCTGCCGATAGCGACCATGGCAACCCTACCACGCGGCAGCGAGACGATCCTGCTGGTGGAAGATGACGCCCAGTTGCGCGGCCTGGCTCTGCGCATCCTGCGCGATCAAGGGTATCGGGTGATCGAAGCGCACGATGGCCGGGAAGCGCTGCGGATTGCCCACGAAGCGACGCATCCGATTGATCTGCTGCTGACCGATATCATCCTGCCGCATGTCAGCGGCACCGAGCTCGCCTTCCAGCTGCAGAGCGTGCATCCGGCCATGCGCGTGTTGTATACCTCGGGCTATACCGAATACACCGCACTGCATAACGGCCGAATCGATGCCGGTATGGCATTTGTCGCCAAACCATTTACTCCGATGGTTCTGACTGCTATGGTGCGCCGGGTACTCGATGAATAAGGTACAATAGCCACAATCCACCCGCCTAGCAGAAGGCCGATCGTATGCAATACCTGCTGATAATCACATCACTCCTGCTCGCCGTCCTGGTGACAACATTTGCCTTTCAGAATGCCGCACCGGTGACGGTCAACTTCCTGACGAGCCAGTTCCAGGCGTCGCTCGGGCTGCTGGTGATCCTGTCGCTGGTGATCGGTATGCTGCTCGGATTGACGGCCGCCACACCGCGCTTGATTCGTGATGCCCTGGCCATGCGTACTATGAAGAAGAAGCTTGCTGAGCTTGAAGCGTCACATCGCGAGAGCCGGCTGCAGATCGAATCGACACGCAAACCGGCGCCTGCCGAGCGACATGAAACGATTGATAAGCACCAGGGTGGAAACGCCGGCAAATAGAGCCAGGGCCAGAGCAGTGCTGCCCTGGCCTGGCCCATATGGCTATTGAAAACCGCCACTTGCATTGGCTGTTCCGCGTTCGGCACGGATACGCGCTTCATAGCCGCTGGCGTGATAGGCGGCGATTGGATCCGCCGGGGCGCCGAGCTCGGTGCGCACCTGTGCCAGCAGCGGCCGCACATCGAGGCGGAAGGCGTCGCTCAGCAGGCGGTGTGCCTCAAGAACTTCGCCGGCGGCCTGCAGCTCGGCAAGCCGCGCTCGCGGTACACAGAGCGCCCGGGCATATGCCTCCTGGCAGTTCAGCACCGAGTAGATCGTCGGTGCAATCTTGCCCTCGATATTGTGGCACTGGTCGAGCATATAGGCGACATTCTGCGCTGTACTGCGCGCCGGTTCCTCATCCGCCAGTTCTGCACCCGCCAGTTCGTTATAGATCAGAAACAGTTCGTATGGATTGCTGCTGCCAACAATCAGGTCGTCGTCGGCATATTTGCGGTTGTTGAAATGAAACCCGCCGAGTCGCCCTTCATCAAGAAGAAAGGCAACGATCTGCTCGATATTGACCCCCTGGGCGTGGTGGCCGAGATCAACCAGAACCTGCGCCTGTGGCCCGAGTTTGAGGCACCATGCGTAGGCGGTTCCCCAATCTGGAATATCGGTACTATAGAAGGCCGGCTCGAAGAATTTATACTCTACCAGCATGCGGCCGCCGGCCGGCAACTGGTTGTACACCAGGCGCAATCCCTCTTCAAAACGCCGCTTGCGCCCGCGCAGTGTGTCTTGCCCGGCATAGTTCGTTCCGTCGGCAAACCAGAGGCTCAACACATCACTTTTAACCTTCGTCATGATCGTGCAGCATTCGAGCATATGCTCAAGTGCCTGTTCGCGCACACTGCCGTCCGGGCTGCCGAGTGAGCCGAGCTTGTACATATCATCCTGGAAGACATTGGGATTGACGGCACCGATCCGGATCCCTTGCTGTTCGGCATACTGGCACATCGCTGCATAATCGCCATCTTCCGGCTTATCCCACGGAATATGCACCGCCACCGAGGGTGCGATACCGGTCATGCGATGCACCATTGCGGCGTCGTCGAGCTTCTGGCGCGTGGTGACGGCGGCCCCTGGCCAGGCAAACGCTTTGAAGCGCGTGCCGCTATTGGCATACCCCCAGCTGGGTGTTTCGATCTGCTGGCGCTTGAGAGTCGCTACCACCGCATCGATTGTGATCCCCTGGGCGGCCAGCGATTCGGCCAGCAGTTCGTATGCTGCACGCTGCAGACTCATCGGTCATACTCCTTTCCGCAACAATACTCAGGCGAGATAGAAGACCTGCTCGAGTTGCAGGAAGCCTTCGTCGGGTCGCCGGCCATCAAGCCCCTCGAAGAAGGGTGCCATTTCGGCCTGCCAGCGGGCATTCACCTCGCGTGCTGCCATACCATCGAGCGCCGCCTGCAGGTCGGGGGTCTCGAAATACCCCACCAGCAGCCCATCATCGCGCAGGAAGAGCGAATAGTTGTGCCACCCCGTCTCGCGGAGCGCCTGCATCATCTCGGGCCATACTGATGCATGTCGCGCTTTGTACTCTTCGAGACGCTCCGGACGGACCTTGAGGAGGAAACAGACTCGTTGCATGGGTTTACTCCTGTATGTAAAGAACAAAGGAACAAAGGAACAAAGGAGCGAAGGAACGAAGGAGCGAGGGAACAAAGGAGCGAAGGAGCGAAGGAACAAAGGAGCGAAGGAGCGAAGGAGCGAAGGAGCGAAGGAACAAAGGAGCGAAGGAGCGAAGGAACAAAGGAGCGAAGGAGCGAAGGAGCGAAGGAGCGAAGGAACAAAGGAGCGAAGGAGCGAAGGAACAAAGGAGCGAAGGAGCGAAGGAGCGA
>CALLZL010000217.1 GCA_937859575.1 uncultured Chloroflexota bacterium | reverse complement strand
AAATCGAAGGTAGTATTGAAGATCTGGCTACCGAGCAGCCCCTGCTTCTTCGCCTGACGGATGGCCAGTTCGAGACGCCGGATCGCCAGCGGATACTCACCACGGACATACGCATACCCCTGGTTGGCACCGACGGCATAGGCGGCAATCGCCATCCCTTCGAGCACACGATGGGGATCGCTTTCGAGCACGCTGCGATCCATAAATGCGCCCGGGTCACCTTCATCACCATTACACACCACAAACTTGCGGGTTCCCTCGGCCTTCGCCACCGTCGCCCACTTGAGCCCGGTCGGATACCCGGCTCCACCGCGCCCGCGCAACCCGCTGCGCGTCAGGGTTTCGATCACATCGGCCGGGGTGCCTTCGTGCAGCACCTGATAGAGCGCCTGATACGCACCGGCAGCAATCGCCGATTCGATGCGTTCGGGATCGATCTGCCCACTCTGTTCGAGCACAACCGGCACCTGGCCGGCAAAGAACGGATGCTGTGGATCGATCGACTCGGGCATGGCCGCCAGTTGCGCCGCATCGATCTGCCCATTCGTCAGGGCGGCAATCAATGCCGGTGCATGGTCGGGCGTCACATGGCAGTAATAGGTGCCGCTTGGGTCGGCCTGCAGCAGCGGGCCACGGCTACAGAGCCGCAGGCAGCCGACCGCACGCACCTCGACCAGATCCTGCACACCAGCCTGTTTCACCGCTGCTTCCAGCTGCTCTTTCAGCGGCTCAGCACCCGATGAAAGGCAGCCGGCCGCCATACAGCAACGCAGGCAGATCGGCTTGCGTGCCTGCTGTTCACGAGTCGCCATTGCCTGCAACTCAGTCAGATCACTCATCGAGCCATCCTTTCACCTGCTCAAGCACATCATCAACCGACTGATGGCCGGCGACATTGCCATCGAACACAACCGCCGGCGCAATACCGCATGCACCCAGGCAGCGCGCCGTCAGCAACGAAAGCCGGTTATCGGCCGTCGTTTCGCCGGCCTTCACGCCGGCCTGAGCCTCAAGGGCGGCAAGCAGCGTTGCCGCACCACGCACATAGCATGCCGTTCCGAGGCAGACCACACAGCGATGCTTGCCCTGTGGCGTCAGAGTGAAGAAGTGATAAAACGTGGCAACTCCATAGACACGGCTGGAGGGAATCTTCAGGCGCTGTGCAATCAAGAGCAGCAGATCATCGGTCAGATAACCGAAAAGCTCCTGTGCTTTGTGCAACACTTCGATCAGCGCATCAGGTTGATACTGATGGCGCTTCATGGTCGCTTCGAGAATACGGAAGCGATTATCGCCGCTGGGATGGTCTGTGGGCTTTTTTACAGCCCTGGCCGGAACACTCGAAGACATCGTTGTCTGCTCCTTTCGGCACCTTGCACAACCTGCAACGAGTATAGCCGCCGGCACGATAACCATCGGAGAAGAAAACACAACTGTTGGGGAAGAGGGGAGAACAGACAGCAGTAGCCATGTGGCACGAATGTGGCGGAATTCACGCGCCGAAGGCGACCACCCGCCGCCAGGCGTGCAGGGCAATTGCCCCGATCGCCAGGGCATAGCAGAACACCGCCAGCAACGGCATCCAGCCGAGCCATGCGTCGAGAGTGAACGCCCGCAGCGGCGCATGCAGGCTGACCAGCAACACACCGCTGTTCAGCACCACATAGGCCAGCCATACCGGTCGCAGATCGCCCCGATCGCCGGCAGCATTCAGGCGCGGCAAGATCCAGATCGCCGTTCCGCAGGCAAACTGCACGATCCAGCCCAGCAGCAACATCTGGATATGAGCCGGCCGCCAGGCCCAGATCGCAGGCCAGAACGAGAAACCCTTCTCGATCAACAACAACCCGCCGATCGTCGCCCCTATGCCAAACTGCAACAACGCGCTGCGAATGAAGAAGAGACTCACGCGTGGCATCACGCACCCCCAGAAGATCGAGCCGCCGTGCGCTGCCGCACCCGTGGCCAGATCGCGATCACCAGCCCCCAGCCCGCAACGACCTCCAACCCCCCGGTCCCCAGCAGCAGCCAGGCCGACCAGCGCTGCGGCCCGGCGGCATGCGGCGGCTCGGCGATGGCACGCAGCAGCAACCCGCCGTTGAGTGCGCCATACGCCACCCAGCCGATCCGCTCATCGACGCGTGGCTGCTCGCGCGAGATCACCGGAAACATCCAGAGCGCCACGCCAGCGATCAGCTGTGTCACCCAGCCAACCATCAGCAGATGGTAGTAGACCGGCAGCCAGAGGATCAGGCGATGTGAAAACTGCAACTCACTGTTCGCCAGGATGAGCGCCCCAAGCAGCATGCTTGCCAACAGCTGCATGAGCGCCGTTTTGATCATCACGCGTGCCTGTGTATGCATGGTGCCCCTCGCTTCTGCAACAATGTACGCGAGGTGTAGCATACCACGGCCGGGTGGCGCTGCGGTCGAGGTCGCTTCGCGTGAGCGCTTGCCGATCCCGCCATCACCCCGATGAAGATGGTACAATACGGGCCATGAACGACAACATCCGCCTGATCGATACCCATACCCACCTGCATAGTGGCCGGTTCGATGCCGATCGCGAGGCAGTGCTGCGCCGAGCGGCCGAGGCCGGTGTGGTGCGCATGATCGAGATCGGCTATGATCTGCCCAGTTCGCGGGCGGCGATCCGGCTTGCCGAGCAGTACCCGCATATCTATGCGGTTGTCGGTATTCAGCCACACTATGCCGCTGATGTCGCCGACGACTGGATCGACACGATTGCGTCGCTTGCCGCACATCCCAAGGTGGTGGCGATCGGCGAGATCGGCCTCGACTACTACCACGACCGTGCCCCCCACGAGTTGCAGCACGATCTGTTTCGCCACCAGCTTGCCATGGCGCGGGATCTGCGGTTGCCGGTGGTGATTCATAGCCGTGATGCGCAGGAAGATACGATCGCTCTTCTGCGATCCGATGCCCGTGGCCAGCCAGGGATCATGCATTCCTTTTCGGGCGATTGGCAGTATGCGGCGGCATGCCTCGACGTCGGCTTCCATCTTTCGTTCAGTGGCCCGCTTACCTTTGCCAAAGCCCATGCACTGCACGATGCGGCGCGGCGGGCACCGTTCGAGCGTCTTCTGATCGAAACCGACAGCCCGTATCTTGCGCCGCATCCGCTGCGCGGCCGGCGCAACGAGCCGGCCAATGTGCGGCTGGTAGCAGCCCGGCTTGCCGAACTGCGCGATCTGCCGCTCGATATGCTTGCCGATGCCGTGTGGCAGAATGCGGCAATGCTCTTCACCCTGCCACGCGCCGCCTGGGGTGCGCAGCCATGAACCAGCCTGATCCAACCACCCTGCTGCCGTATCATAACCATGTCTACTATCAGACACACCCGGATCGCATGGCGACGCTGGCTATGCTGTTCGGCATGAAGCCACCGCCGATCAGCAACTGCCGCGTGCTCGAACTCGGCTGCGGCCGCGGTGCCAATAGTATCGCCATGGCCGCGCGCCACCCCACCAGCGAGTTTGTCGCCGTCGATCTCGCACCGGCACAGATCGCCGAAGCCCGCACAATGGCAGAATCACTCGGGTTGCGTAATCTGGCGTTCCATGCCGCCGATATCCTTGCGCTCGATCAACGGTTGGGCCACTTCGATTACATCATCGCCCATGGGGTCTATTCGTGGGTACCGGCCGCCGTGCGCCAGCGCCTCATGGCGCTCTGCGGCGAGTTGCTGACCGCGCAGGGCCTGGCGTATATCAGTTATAACACCTACCCCGGCTGGCATACGCTCGGCATCGTACGCGATGCCATGCAGTATCGTACCGCGTCGGTGAGCGAGCCACGAGCCCGTGCCGATGCCGCGCTTGCCACGCTCGACTACCTCGAACAGGCCATCGAGCAGAACGACCGGCCCGATCAGCCCACCAGTGCGCTGGCACAGTCGCTGGCGGCGGTGCGCCGTTCGCTGGCACAGGCCGGTGCCGAACGCGATGTTGTGCTGTTGCACGAATGGATCGCCCCGATCAATCAGCCGGTCTATTTTCACGAGAGATCGGAAGAGCACACGTCTGAACTCCAGTCACTAGCTTATCTCGTA
>CALLZL010000216.1 GCA_937859575.1 uncultured Chloroflexota bacterium | reverse complement strand
AACAGCGGTATCCGCGACATGGAAGAGGTTGAGGCGCTCGGGTTTTCGATCTGGGCCGGCAGTGTGATCGGGTCGCACGCCTATATTCATATGGTCGACTATGGTGAACCGGTACGAGTTGGCGGGCTGACGGTGCGCCATGGCGATCTGCTGGTGGCCGACCGGCATGGTGTGATCGCCATTCCGCTCGCCGTCGCACGTGATATTCCGGCCGCCGCTCGGGCGATCGAGACCCGAGAGCGCACGATCATCGATTACTGTCAGTCGCGCGATTTCAGTGCCGCCGGCCTTGCCGATCTGTATCAGCGACTGTAGGAAGAAAGCATATGCGGATCTGGACTGATGCGCGCCTGCATAGCGAGGCGCAGGCGATTGTGCGCAGCTACGGCGAGCTGATCCTCGGCGGCGATATGGCGCTGCTGCCGGGTGCCGCTGCGGCGATTGTCAGTTCGCTGGCACGCGTCGATGGAGCATTTATGGACATGGCCGGGCCGCAGTTGTGGGCGATTGCGCGACCGGGGATCGGCTACGACAATATCGACGTTGCGGCTGCGACACAGCGCGGGATCCTGGTGATGAACACACCAGATGCACCGACCGAATCGACAGCCGAACATGCGGTGGCGCTGCTGTTAGCACTTGCCAAGCGCGTAACAGTCGGCCAGGAGCGGTTGCGCACCGGGTTCTTCTCGATCGAGGGTGGGCCGGGCATGGAACTACGCGGCCGGACGATCGGGCTGATCGGATTTGGCCGCATTGGCCGGCGAGTCGCACAGATCTGCAGCGCCGGGCTGCTGATGCGGGTGCTGGCATACGACCCATTTACCGATTGGTCGCACACTGGCGAGGGTGTTACTCCGGTTCACACGCTGGAAGCATTGCTCGGCGAGGCGGATATTGTTTCGTTGCACACGGCGCTAACGCCCCAGACACGGCAGCTGATCGGGGCGCGTGAACTGGCGCTCATGCGGCCGGGTGCCGTATTGATCAACGTCAGCCGTGGGCCGGTGATCGACGAGGCCGCGCTGCTCACGGCACTACGAAACGGGCATATTGGCGGAGCCGGGCTTGATGTATACGACCCGGAGCCGCCCGACGGCGAGAACCCGCTGCTCTTCCTGCCGAATGTTGTCGTCACGCCGCACATTGCAACCTATACCGATGCGGCACAGCTCAACATGGGGCGCGGTGCCGCCGAGCAGGTCGGCCGGGTGCTGCACGGCGAACGCCCACCATCACTCGTGAATCCGGAAGCCTGGCCGGGGCGTACGGGGTCGTAGTATGTGCGCTTACTCCATGGGCTGCAATGCGCAGATGAATGTGCCATGCGGCGGCACTTCGGCCAGGCCGCTGTAGCTATCGATCACCCCCTGGGCGATGATCTCAAGTGGGGCGGCTTCGGTCGCACCAACGAGCGCTGTACACGTATAGCTACCCGGTGCCAGGCCGGTAGCCCCGGCGAGCCGCACCCCGGCGGCCGTGGTATCGCCGAAATTCAGCACTACCAGTACCGCCGTTTCGTCGGCCTGGCGCACAAACGCAGCCATACCGCGCGGCCCATCGACGGCCAACGGCGTAAAATCACCGCGTGCCAGCGCGGGATTTGTCGTGTGGAGCCGGATGAGCGTGCGGTAGTGGTTGAGCAGCGATTCGGGATCATCCTGCTGTGCCGCCACATTCACCGTGCGGTAATCTGGCTGTACCGCTTGCCAGGGCGTGCCGCTGGTAAACCCGACCCCCGGCACATCCGACCACTGCATGGGGGTGCGCAGCCGCTCATCCGGCTTGGTACCGGTCATCCCGATCTCTTCGCCATAGTACAGAAACGGCAGGCCCGGCAGCGTCAGCAGCGCCGCCGCAGCGATCTTCATGCGCCCCTGCTGATTGCCGAGCGTCGTCATTACCCGTTCCTGGTCGTGATTGCTGAGGAAGGGTGCCCAGCGCTGATACGGCAACCGTTGCAATGCACCCGACACCGCCTGAGTAAAGCGTGCGCCATTGCCGGTATTGGCGGCATCAATAATGGCAGCCGCCACGCCAAACTCGAAGTAGCTATCAAGTTGATCCGGGTAGTAGCGTTCGAGTACCCCCGGGCGACCATCAAACACCTCGCCGACGGTAAATGCATCGGGGCGAATATCGCGCAGCCCGGCGGCATAGGTGCGCAGCCAGGCATGCGTTTCGCGGGTATTCTCTTGCTCGCGGCCGGCCTCGACGATATGCTTGACCGCATCAAGCCGAAAGCCATCGACACCCACATCCTCAAGCCAGAAACGGCTGATTGCCAGCGCCTCGGCGGTGACATCCGGGGTACGATAGTTCAGATCCGGCATGCCATCCCAGAAGACCGCATAGTAATACTCGTTGGCAGCTGGCGAGCGATACCAGACGCGCTGGCCCCAGGGGCCGAAATAGCCCGGATCGACCGGCGACCAGAGGTACCAGTCGCGATAGGGGGATGTGGCATCACGCAGTGCCGATTCAAACCATGGGTGACGGTTCGAGGTGTGGTTGAGCACCAGATCGATGATCACATGGATATCGCGTTGGCGTGCGGCCGCCATGAAATCACGAAAATCAGCGAGTGTTCCGTATTCCGGCTCGATCGCATAGTAGTCGATCACATCATACCCATGGTAACTGGCTGCCGCATTAACCGGCATGAGCCAGATACAGTTCGCCCCCAGATCGGCAATATAGTCGAGCCGTGCCGTCAGGCCCGGCAGATCACCGATTCCATCGCCATCACTATCGGCAAACGAGCGCACAAACACCTCGTAACACACGGCCGAATCCCACCATCCGGCAGGTAACGGTACGGCAGCCGCGGTCGGCGCAAGTGTAATCGTCGGTGGAATCGTCGGCAAATTGGCCACCACAGCAGGTGTCGGCGATGGTGGTGCCGCCATGATCGTCGCCATAAGGGCATCTTCCGGCGATAGAGTAGTTGGGGTTGGCACTATGGTTGGCACCATGGTGGCAGGCAGTTCGGTCGCCAATACTGCCGTTGGCACAGACGGAGGAGGCGCGGCCGGGGAAGGGGCGGCACAGGCAGCCAGCACGACACCGATCACCACAAGCGAGACAGCGCGTCGATCCATCTTGCCCTCAATTCATGCGTTTCGTTGCGCGACCCCAGTTACGCAGTGGCAGCCCAACCAAAAACAGTACGGGGACCATCCGGCCCCCGTAACTCCGACAATACTGATTATACGCGATAGCTGTTAGCGGCGGATCTGTTCGCCGGTATACGGATCATACTTCCACTCTTCAACACCCCGCGGATGCTCGGGCAGCGCCGTCGGTGCCGGCTTCTCTTCCGGCATCACGATCCAGAGGATCAGATAGACGAGTGGGCTGACACCCCCGGCGAAAACAGCCAGCACAAAGACCAGGCGCACGATCACGGTGTCGATATTGAAGTAGCGTGCCAGACCATGGCACACACCGCCAACCATCCGATCCGACGTCGGGCGAACGAGTGAATTCATCATGAGTATCTATCCTTTCCTGTGCTGTGGCAGGTACGCATCCGCCACATTCACATGCATTACAACTCCTGTGGTTCTGACGTCGGGCAACGCATGAGTGTTGCGTAAGATCCTAGATCCCTGCCACGGTTCTTCAATATCTCTTCACATTCTTTTTCTATCCTATGAATAAGGTAGGGCGTCGTCAAAGTCCTTGAGGCTCCGCCTCAAACTCTGTTTTCTGGGTGT
>CALLZL010000215.1 GCA_937859575.1 uncultured Chloroflexota bacterium | reverse complement strand
TTTGCATTCCGGCTCATGATATTGATGAGCATTGCAGCGCTGACACTAGCAGCCTGCGCCAATGTGACACCAACCCCCGCCGGCCCGGCGGTGGCGGTGCAGCCGACAGCTGCGGCCCTGCAGCAGGTACAACAGATCCAGGAACCGGTCGGGCCGGTGCTTGGAACACTGACGATTGAAGCTGTTGATATTGGCTTCGAACCGACGAATCTGACCGTCGATAATCCGGGGCGCTACACGATCAAGCTGGTCAATACCGGTAATATCGTCCACGATATTGTCTTCCCCAATGGCTTGAAGATCGTGGCGCAGGCCGGCGAGACACAAGAGGGTGATGTGATGGTGCCGGAAGGCGGCCTGACGTTCATCTGCTCGCTCCCGGGCCACAAAGATGCCGGGATGGTCGGTTCGATCAGTGTTGCCGGGCATACTCTTGCGGCAGGCGAAGGATCGGATCATGGCGGCCCACCGCCAGCGTTCGATATCCAGCCAGACGCCAACGCACCGGCATACGAGCTTTTTGATGCGGCCGCACCCCCCGTGATGCAGGGCGAAATCCACGATATCGAGCTTGTGATGGTCGAGCGTGAGATGACGATTGCCAAAGGGTTTGTGCAGCGTGTCTGGACATTCGGCGGCACCGTGCCCGGCCCGGTGATCCGCGTGAAGGTTGGCGATCTGGTACGCATTCATCTGAAGAATGCCGCCGACAGCACCGTACCGCATTCGATCGACTTCCACAGCAGCATGGTGGCCTGGAACGACGAGATGACCAGCATCAATGCCGGCGAAGAGAAGCTGTATGAGTGGCGCGCCGAGCATGCCGGGGTCTGGATGTATCACTGTGGTACGGCACCGGCTTTGCACCATATCGCCAACGGGATGTATGGTATGGTCATTGTTGAGCCGGTTGGCGGCCTGCCGCCTGTCGATAGTGAATTTGCCCTGGTGCAGAGCGAATGGTATCTCGGGCCGCAGGGCGAACCGGCGAGCCTGACGAAAGCTGCTGCGGCGGCACCGGCGCCCGACTTCGTGCTCTTCAACGGGGTTGCCAACCAGTATGCTGATCATCCGATCGAGATCGGAACCGGTGAACGCGTGCGGGTGTTTGTACTCAATGCCGGGCCGAGTGTCGATAGCTCCTTCCATGTGGTCGGCACGATCTTCGACACCGTGATCAAAGAGGGTGTTGAACTACGACGCGACAATCCGGGGCGTTGGGGTTCGCAGGCGGTTGATCTGGCACCGGCACAGGGCGCGATTGTCGAATTCACCACGGCGGAGGATGGCCTCTACCCGATCGTGACCCATGCCTTCAACTTTGTCGGGCGTGGTGC
Source organism: uncultured Chloroflexota bacterium (assembly GCA_937859575.1). GTDB lineage: Bacteria > Chloroflexota > Chloroflexia > Chloroflexales > Roseiflexaceae > CALLZL01. Next base: position 16,236 of record CALLZL010000215.1, on the reverse strand, counting down.
CCTGGGGCTGTTCAAGGCCGGCGACGGCGACCCGCACAACTAGGCCAGGTATAACATTATGCTTCGGGTGCGTTCGGGGGTGGCAATACCACCCCCGAACTGTTGTGTCTGGCCCGTTCCTGCCACAGCGATCGGCCGGGCAGACCGGCGGTGTTATGGGGCAGCCAGGGCTTCGCGGATTTTGCGCGCCAGGTCGGCACGACGGTATGGTTTGGTGAGCAGCTGGATCCCCGGGTCGAGCCGCCCCTGGTGAATGATCGCATTCTCGGTATAGCCCGAGGTGTACAGAACTTTGAGTTGGGGGTAGATCGCATAGGCAGCATCGGCGAGATCCCGGCCACTCATGCCGCCCGGCATGACGATATCGGTAAACAGGAGATCGATGTCGTCGCGTTCGTGCAGGATCGCCAGCGCCTCCGGGCCGTTGGCGGCTTCCAGCACGATATACCCCAGGCTGATCAGCTGCTGGCGGGCATACTGCCGCACCTGCTCGTCATCCTCCACCAGGAGAATCGTCGCGTGGCCGCCGATCCGCTCAGTGTGGCGGGTAGGGCCGCCACTCGTGCCGAGCCTGTTTGTGGCACGCGGCAGGTAGAGCTTGATGACGGTACCCTGCCCCGGTTCGGAGTAGAGGGTAATATGCCCCTGTGATTGTTTGACGAAGCCATAGACCATGCTCAAGCCGAGGCCGGTACCCTTGCCCTTGTCTTTGGTGGTAAAGAACGGCTCGAAGACGCGGGTCAGGTGTTCGGTTGCAATACCGCTGCCGGTATCGGAAACAGCAAGCATGACATACTGGCCGGTTTGCACTTCAGCAAACTGATCGGCATAGGCTTGGTCGAAATGAACATTAGCGGTTTCGATCGTCAGGCGGCCACCGGTCGGCATGGCATCGCGGGCATTGATACACAGATTAAGCAGGGCACTTTCGAGTTGTGCCGGATCGACAAGCGCATGCCATAACCCGGCGGCGCGCACCAGTTCGATCTCGACATGCTCGCCGAGCGTGCGACGCAGCAGGGTATCTATGCCGGCGATCAGCGTGTTGATGTCGGTCGGCTTCGGGTCGAGTGCCTGGCGGCGCGCAAACGCCAGCAAGCGTTGGGTGAGCTCGGCACCACGCTGGGCTGCATCCGAGATGGTGCTGGCAAGGCGTTGCAGGTTGGGTAGCGCTGCGAGCTCTTCGGCCAGCAGTTCGGCATTGCCGAGAATGACCGTCAGCAGATTATTGAAATCATGCGCCACACCACCGGTGAGCTGGCCGACCGATTCCATCTTCTGGCTCTGCAGCAGCTGAAACTCCAGGTTCTTGCGCTCGCTGACATCAGTCATACCGCCGACCATCCGATATGGCCGCCCTTCGTCATCACGGATGACATAGCCGCGATCGATCACATCGGCATAGCTGCCGTTCCGGCGGATAAAGCGGTACTCACCGATCCAGGTTGTCTGGCCATGATCGATTGCACTGTGGAGGCTGTCGGTAATCCGCTGGCGATCCTCCGGATGAATGCGGTTAATCCATGATTCAAGCGTGCTCTCGACCTCGGCGCGCTGAAAGCCGAAGAGGGTTTCGAAGCCATCGTTCCACCACAGGTTGTTGGTTGCCATATCCCAATCCCAGAGCGCATCGTTAGTGGCCCGCGAGAGCAGGCGGAAGCGTTCTTCGCTTTCGCGGAGTTGCCGTTCGGCCTCGCGCTGCTGGGTAATATCTTCGGTGACGCCGATGGTCGATACTGGATGACCGAAGGTGTCGAGTTGTGCCGAGACACTCAGGCGTGCCCAGACGATCTCGCCCGATTTTTTGAGATAGCGCTTTTCGATAACGAAGCTGGTGCGCTGGCCGGCGAGCAATTCGCCCAGAAGCTGTTTGTTGAGCGGGCGATCATCGGGGTAGGTGAGCAATGCCAGATCGAGGTTGTGCAGTTCGGCCTCGGTATAGCCAAGCATGCGGCAGAGCGCCTGGTTGGTTTCGATCAATCGGCCATCGATGGAGGCAATCGCTATGCCAACCGCTGCATCCATGAACATGCGGCGGAAACGCTCTTCGCTGATGCGTAGGGCCGTTTCGGCCTGGCGGCGGTCGCTGATATCGCGGGTGATGCTGAGGATCGCATGGATCGACCCATCCGGTTCACGCAGTGGTGTGGCATGGGTCTCCATCCAGCGTTGTGTTCCCTTCAGCCCGATGATGCGAAACTGTAGCTCGCTGCTCGCACCACGGCAGACACGCCGGTGGAGTTGTACAAATGCCGTACGATCTTCGGGATGGATCAACCTCAGCACCGGCTTGCCGAGCACTTCGCCCTCGTGGTCGGCTTCGATCATGCGCAACCCGGCGGGGTTCATTTCGAGCAAGCGGCCATCGACGGCAACCACCTTGACGCATTCCGGCTCGTTATCGACGATCATGCGGAGCCGATGCTCACTGGCGCGCAGTGCCGCTGCTTCGGCGCGATCCGGCAGTTCACGTTGCATACGATACTGTGCGGCAAGTAATCGCAGGGTGCGCGCCAGTTCGTAGCGCCCGAGATCAGGCGTGATCAGCACGTCGGCAATCGTGGGGTGCAGCCGGCGCAGTTGATCTTCGTGTTCAATGCTATCGATCAGCAGAACAGCCGGTAGCGTGCGGATGCTTTCGGGAAGCGCAGCAAGAGCCGCAGGGATCGCGGCCGGCGACAGATCGATCAGCAACAGATCGATGGTCCCGATCTCGGTGGAGGTCGCAATTGCATCAAGCTGTTCGGCATACCACACCACGAATGATGCCGCTGTAGTAGCTGCCTGATCGAGGAGTGACGCCGTTGTACGAGCGCCAATCACCAGGATGGTCACCGGATCGTGAGTGACCACCGAGTTCCTGGAAATACCCATCACTGTTACCTGTTCAGATTCTGTGCCCAGCGGCGTGCTTCTTCGCCGGGCATTGGCCGGGCAATGGCATACCCCTGTGCCATATCACAACCAACCTGGCGCAGGTAGTCGAGGATCTGCGGATCCTCAACCCCTTCGCCGGTACAGCGCAACCCCAGGCTATGCCCCAGCTCGACAATAAAGCGGATGACGGTGCGTGATTCCTGTGAATCGAGTGCCGTGAGAACGAATGATTTATCGACTTTGATCTCAGAGAACGGCAGCCGCACCAGCTGCAACATCGACGAAAACCCGGTGCCGAAGTCATCGATCGAGAGATGAAAGCCATGCATACGGAGCCGGGTCAGCAGATCAAGCGAGGCGGTTGGATCATCCATTGCGCTGGTTTCGGTCAATTCGAATGTCAGGCGCTCGGGGTCGATCTGGAGTGTCTGGCACTCCTGGCGAACATGTTCGAAGAGTTCGGCATTTGTGAGGGTACGGGCCGAAATATTGATCGAGAGGTGGGTAAACGGGCTGATTGGTGAACCAGCCACTGCGAGTGGGGCAAACCAGGCCAGTGCCTGGGTAAGGATCTGCGATGTGAGTGTATCGATCAGGCCATTGGTTTCGGCAATCGAGATAAACTGCCCCGGTGGGATCACGCCTCGCTCGGGATCGATCCAGCGTGCCAGCACCTCGAATCCGGCGAGTTCGCCGGTGGCGCAGCTGATCTTTGGCTGATAGTAGGGAACGATCGCGTTCTGCGCCAACGCCTGGCGCAGATCAGCGGCATCGAGCACCGAGCGCTGTTTGCCGCTGCCGCCTGGTTTATCACCCATACGATTGGTGGGCAGATCGTCGGTGAGCAGACGCCGCAAATTGGTTGGCGTAAACGGTTTGGCGAGCACGCCGATGATATTCAGGCCATGCTCGGCAGCCGAGCGCCCGGCGGCATCAAGGACGCGCGTACCGACGCCACTGGTAATAATAATGCGGGCAGTACAGTGGCGTTCGGCCAGCAGCGCCAGCACCTGCACACCATCCATCTCGGGCATGATCAGGTCGATTGCGATATGGGTCGGGAGCCATGTATCGACGGCGTGGAAGAACTCGTCGGGGCGAGAGGTAAACTGAACCAGGAGGCCGGCAAATTCGGCAATTGCTTTGATCGTTTGCCCGATCATCGGATCATCATCGAGGATGAGCAGGCGTTTTGCTGCTTGGTTGGTGATTGTCATAGACCGCACCCCTCGTTCGCTTACCTGGTGAATAAGATTGCGCCGATCTTTCGCGCCAGATCATCGCGGTGGTATGGTTTGGCAAGCAGCTCGATCCCCGGATCAAGCTGCCCGTGATGGGCTATAGCGTGATCGGTATACCCCGAGGTATACAGCACCTTGAGATCCGGCCGCACAATATGTGCCGCCTCGGCGAGATCGCGCCCACTCATCCCGCCCGGCATCACCATATCGGTAAAGAGCAGCTCGATATCGACGCGTTCTTGTATGATTGCCAGGGCTTCGGGGCCGTCGGCGGCTTCCAACACCCGATACCCCAGGCTTTTGAGTTGCTGGCAGGCATACTGCCGCACCAGCTCATCATCTTCCACCAGCAGGATCAGATGATCGCCATCATTCTGTACCGGCAGTTCGCTATGCTCGGCCGGTGCGACGATCTGCCCACCGGCACGCGGCAGATAGAGCTTGATACTTGTGCCTTCATCAACCTCGGAATAGATGCTGATATGGCCATGCGACTGTTTGATGAAGCCATAGACCATGCTCAACCCCAGGCCGGTGCCTTTGCCCGGTTCTTTGGTGGTGAAGAACGGCTCGAAAACACGCGACAGATGTTCGGGGGCAATGCCGCTACCGGTATCGGAGACGGCGAGCAGCACATACTGGCCGGGCTGTACTTCCACGTGATGGTCGGCGTAGGCCTGATCAAGCTGCATATTCGCCGTTTCGATCGTCAACTTTCCGCCGTTCGGCATGGCGTCACGGGCATTCAGGCAGAGGTTGAGCAGCGCACTTTCGAGCTGAACCGCATCGACAAGTGCCGGCCACAGATCGACGCCGTGCACCAGTTCGATCTCGATATGCTCGCCAAGGGTGCGGCGCAGCAGTGAATCGATATCGGTGAGCAGGACATGCACATCGGTTGGCCGGGGATCCAGTGCCTGCCGGCGCGCAAACGCCAGCAACCGGCGCGTCAGTTCGGCACCACGCTGGGCTGCGCTGCCGATCATTTCGGACATATTCTTCAGATCCGGCTGCACATCAAGCTCTTCGGTGAGCAGCTCGGCATTGCCGAGGATGATCGTCAGCATGTTGTTGAAATCGTGCGCCATCCCGCCGGTGAGCTGGCCGATTGCCTCCAGGCGCTGCGATTGGCGTAGCTGCTCTTCAAGCACCATTCGCTCGGTAATATCACGTTCGACAGCGACCCAATGGGTGAACCAGCCGGTCGCATCGGCGATCGGTACAATATCGACTTCGAGCCAGATCTCGCGGCCATCTTTGGTATAGTTCAGGAGCTCGGCGCGTACGGGCTGCCACGTGCTGAGCGCGGCCTTGATCCGATCCAGCTCGGCACGGTTGGTGTTGGGGCCCTGCAGAAAACGTGGTGATTTACCGATCACATCAGCCGGAGCATAACCGGTCTGACGTTCGAAGGCATTATTGACGAAAACGATCCGTGGCCCGGGTTCGTCGAGCGGTTCGGCTTCGGTGATCATCACAATGTCGTTCAGGCGTGCGATCGCGGTTTCGAGCAGCCGCAGTTGCGTTTCGGTGGCACGGCGCTGGGTAATATCGCGGAAGTAGACCGCCAGCCCTTCTTCGGATGGATAGGCACTGACATCGAACCACATCTGTAACGGTTCGTAATACTCTTCGAAATGCACGGCATGCTGTTCCTGCACTGCAGCATAGTAGCTGGTATAGAACTGGGTCGGAACAGCGTCTGCAAAAGCCTCCCAGACATTCGTGCCAATCAGTGCATCGCGGCTGTGCTGGAGCAACCGCTCGGCCTGGCTGTTGAGGTAGGTAAAGCGCCAATCACGATCAAGGGTGAAGAAAGCATCGGTGATGCTTTCGAGGATGGTGGTCTGGCGGGTGGCAAGCCGCTGCGATTCCTCGGTCAGGCGCTGCTGGTCATCGATATTGATGGCATAGCCATACCAGGCGGTAATCGCCCCGGCCGCATCACGGATCGGCACGGCGCGTGCCAGATGCCAGCAGTAGGCGCCATCGTGCCGCCGGATGCGGAAGGTCGTTTCGTAGTCGATACCCAACGGAATCGTCCGGCGCCCACTTTCGATCGACGGCTGGCGATCATCGGGATGCATGAGTTCAACCCAGTGCTCGTTAAGCGATTTCTGGCCGGCATTTGTGCCGGTAAAATCATCGAGCACCCGGCTGCAGTAGTCGATCGAACCCTGCGGGGTCGCCGTCCAGACGATCAGCGGCAGGGCATCGGCCATCTGGCGGAAGCGTTGCCGGCTGGCTTCGAGTGATGCTTCGACCAACTTACGTTCGGAGATATCCTGAAATGCCCCCTGAATCATAATAACCTGGCCGCGCTCATCGCGCACGGCATGCCCGATCACCCGCACCCAGATCGGCCGGCCACGGGCAGTGACGATCTGCAACTCGGCGTCGAATGGCGTACCTTCGTGAATACAGGCGCTCACCAGGGTGCTGACAGTTTCGCGGTATTCGGCAGAGTAGAAGGCGAGCCCTTCTTCGAGCGTGGGCGCATACCCCGGCGCGACTTCGTGAATCCGGGCGACTTCGTCGGACCATGTGGCGCGCAGTGTCGCGACATCGAGCGACCAGCCGCCGAGGCGGCCGGCTTCACCGGCGATCTGCAAGAGCTCGGCTTGCTGCCGTAACATATGGTTGGAACGGGCAAGTTCTTGTTGCGCTAACTTACGCTGCTGCAGATCACGGATCACCGCCACACTCAGCCATGCGACACACAGAATGGTGAAGATCGAGAAGATCCGGTTGGTAACAACATAGCCGGCACTAAGATTCGGTTCGGATTGGGGCGAAATAAAGAAGCCGACGATGGTAAACCCGACGGCCATGGCAGCCGCGACGATAACAAACCGGGGTGATCTGCTGAGCGCCGCCAATAGGATCAGAAAGATATAGAGCGTGCCATGGGCAAAGCCGAGCGGGGTCAATGTGTCGAGCAATAGCACACCCACCATGCCGAGCAAGGTGAGCATGACAACAACCGGCCCGGAAGCAATTGTGGTAATTCTCTCGATCATAAACGCTTCCGCTACGATTCCTGTTCACTGGTTCCGGTAAGTATGTCGCGAATTTTCCGTGCCAGATCGGCACGGCGATACGGTTTGGTGAGCAACTGCACCCCTGCATCGAGCCGGCCATGATGCACGATCGCATTGTCGCTATAGCCGGAGGTAAACAATACCTTCAACCCCGGCCGCAGAATACGTGCCGCATCGGCAAGATCGCGCCCGCTCATCCCGCCCGGCATCACGATGTCGGTAAAGAGTAACACAACATCATTACGATCTTGAAAAACGGTTAAGGCCTCCCGGCCGCTAGCAGCCGTCAACACGGTATACCCGAGGCTTTCGAGCTGTTGCCGGGCAAACCGACGCACCAGTTCATCATCCTCCACCAGCAGGATGGTTTCGTGACCACCACTATGCGGCTCGGTGCCCCGGCCGGGTGCCGGCGTAATCTCACCGCTGTAGCGCGGCAGATAGAGCCTGACGGTTGTGCCCTGGCCCGGTTCGGAATAGATATTCACATGGCCACGTGACTGTTTGATGAAGCCGTAGACCATGCTCAGCCCCAGGCCGGTACCTTTACCCTGTTCTTTGGTGGTGAAGAACGGTTCGAAGATGCGTGCCAGATGTTCGGGCGTAATACCGCTACCAGTATCAGAGACAGCCAGGAGCACATACTGACCTGGTTGCACATCGGCATGCGAATCGGCATAGGCCTGATCGAGCTGGATATTCGCCGTTTCGATCGTCAGTTTTCCACCATTCGGCATGGCATCGCGGGCATTGATACACAGGTTGAGCCGGGCGCTTTCGAGCTGGGTCGCATCGACAAGTGCCGGCCAGAGCCCGCCGGCACGCACCAGCTCGATCTCGATGTGTTCACCGAGTGTGCGGCGCAACAATGGATCCATGCCGGCGATCAGCGTATTCACATCGGTTGCGCGTGGATCGAGTGCCTGGCGGCGCGCAAATGCCAGCAAGTGGCGTGTGAGATCGGCACCACGTTGGGCCGCCCCCCCGATCATCTCGGCCAGGATCCGCAGGTTCGGTTCGGAACCCAACTCTTCGGTGAGGAGTTCGGCATTGCCGAGGATGACCGTCAGCAGATTGTTGAAATCGTGTGCCACGCCACCGGTAAGCTGGCCGATCGATTCGAGCCGTTGCACCTGATGCAGTTGCTCTTCGAGTGCCAGCTGATCGGTTACATCCGTCATCCCACCAACCATGCGCAGCGCCTCACCGTCGGTGCTGCGGATCACAAAGCCGCGATCAAGCACCCGTGCATAGTTCCCGTCTTTGCGCCGGAAGCGATACTGTGCTTCCCAGGCATGCTCGCTCCCTTCGATCACATCATGAATACTGCCCAGCGTCTCGATTAGATCTTCGGGGTGGATACGACTCGACCACGAGCGTGAGTCGGGTTCGAGTTCCTCCGGCTCATAGCCGAAGATCGTCTGCATACCGGCATTCCACCAGACTTCATCGTTCACCAGGTTCCAATCCCAGATCGTATCGGCGGTTGCCTGTGCCACCAGGCGGAAACGCTCTTCATTCTCGGCAAGGCGTGCCGCCTGCTGTTTCTGTTCGGTGATCACGCGGAAGTAGACCGCCAGGCCGTCGGCGGTTGGGTAGGCATTGACCTCAAACCAGTTCTGGAGCTGTTGGTGATAGAACTCGAAGTGCTGGGCATGCCGTGATTCGACAGCCCGGTGGTAGGCCAGCCAGAGCTCGGAATCACGGGTCTCGGGGAAGGCATCCCATATCACCTGTTCGAGCAACGCTTCGCGCCGGCGCTTCACCGCCTGTTCGGCGGCACTATTAACATACACGAAACGCCACTCGTGATCGAGCAGGTAGAATGCATCGGTCATACTTTCGAGCGTGCTTGCAAGCTGGGCTTCGGCCGCCCGCTGGCGTGTAATATTCTCGCAGACGAAGATCAGGCTGGCGATCTGCCCCTGGCTATCACGGGGTGCCGAACCACTGATCCGCCCCCACACCTCTTCGCCCTTGCGAGTATGGTAGCGACATTCGGTGATGAAGCTGGTACGACTGCCGTCGATCAATTCGGCGAGCAGTGTGGCACACCGCTCGGTATCGCCGGGGTGGATCAGATCGCTGATCGTGAGGGTCTGCAGTTCGGCCAGGGGGTAGCCGACCATGTCGCAGAAGGCTTTGTTGGCTTCGATGATATGGCGGCTGGCTGCGGTGATCACGATTCCGGTGGCGGCGCCGCTGAAGATCATGCGCAGGCGTGATTCGCTGGCGCGGAGTTGTTCGTTCAGGCGCTGGAGTTCGTACGAGCGCAGCACGATATCGATCTCAAGCTGTTGCGAACGGCTCTCGATGATCTGCCGGCCTTGATCACCCTGGCCGTCGTGTTCCTGCTGCCGAATAAAATCGGTGACATCCTCGGCCCGGTGGATGATAAAGGCCAGTGTACCATCCGGGCCATGCACCGGCACATTGAGCGGGCTCCAGTAGCGTTCTTCGAAGCCGCCGCCGGCCGCGGCCGGCCGCCGAATCGGGTAGCGTTGCACTGCCATGACATCGGTGCGGCCAAGCTGCTTGACCCGGTCGAGCGAGGCACGCAGATTGCGTGTACCATCGGCATCTGGTTCGGCGGGATCATCGGGAAACACATCGAAGATCCCTTGGCCGATAATTGTCTCGCGCTTGGTCATGGTGGCAGCCAGGTAGGCTTCGCTTACGGCCACAATGCGGAAGGATTCCGGTTCGAGCACCACATACATACCAGGGGCAGATTCAAAGAGCGACCGATAATAGACTTTGGCTGCTTCGGCCTCGGCACGTGCTGCCTGCTCGCGCTGCAACAATTCACGGTTCTGCTGTTCGATCTCGACCTGTGCCGTGACATCATGCACCAGCGAAAAGACCGAGATCAGCCGGCCATGGTCGTCGTGGCGGGCCGAGTTGTACCATTCACAGTGCAGTATTCGGCCATCGCTGGTAAGGTTGCGGTTATGGCTGATATTGCGGCTCACAACGCCGCTGATCAGATCGGCCATGATCTGATCGACAGCCGCTACATCATCGGGATGCACGAAATCCCATTCGCTGGGGAGCCGCCCAAGTACTTCGGATGCGTGCCAGCCGAACCATGCCTGCGCCTGAGCCGTCCAGCGGATGGCACGGAACTCGGCATCCCATTCGATCACGGCCAGTGGCGAATTATTGACATGGAAGCTGAGGGTTTCGAGTGCGTCGCGTAGCGACCGCTGCTGCTGGCGGCGCTGCTGTTCGGCCTCGTGCTCATCGGTGATATCCTGCACCGTGCCGACGAGCAACTCACCCTGGTAGCCGGGGCGGCGCATGAGCTGGGCTCGCTCGCGCACATAGCGCACAGCACCGTCGGCGCGCACGATGCGATGGGTGAAATCAAGCGGTGCTTCACCGCGCAAGGCCCGCTGCTGTGCTTCCAGAAACTCGGCGATATCGTCGGGATGCACAAACGAGAGAAACGCCTCGAAGGTGGCGCCGAACTGCTCGCGGGTAGCACCAAAGATCGCAAACACCTGGCGCGACCAGATGAGGGCATTTTCAGCGATATCGAGTTCCCAGCTGCCGACATGCGCAACGCGCTGTGCGGCCCAGAGCCGTTCGACCGTAAGCTGGTGCTCGCGGCGCTCGCGGCGTAATTCCAGCAGGTCGCTCACCTGGCGTGCCAGGGCTTGCAGCAGCTCGATCTGGCTATCATTCAGCCGGCGCGGCGTGGTATCGAGCACCGCCAGCACACCGATGCGCGGCCCAAGTGCCGAAACCAGCGGTATACCGGCATAGAAACGGATCTGCGGTTCGCCCACTACAGAGGGGTGCGTGGCAAAGCGTGGATCCTGGATCGCATCTTCGACAAGCAGCAGTTCGTCGCTCTCGATGGCATACGCACCGAACACCGCTGTCAGATCCGCTGCCCGGGGCGGCATGCCGATCTCGGCCTTACACCACTGCCGGGTTGCATCGATCAGCACGATCGCCGCCATTGGTGTTCCGCAGACATGCGCCGCCAGGCGCGTCAGGTCGTCGTAGCTCTGCTCGCGTGGGGTGTCGAGAATCGCATATGTACGCAGCACCTTTTGCCTGGCAGATTCGTTACTCATGGCTTCCCCCTATCGCAGTGCTGCCCATACGATGCGTGAGGATTCGATACCGCTTTCGTGTACTACGCAACAAGATGGTAGCCGGATTGCCTATCGAGGGTGCAATCTTACGGTGACGATCATGGCGGGTAGAGTGGTGATACATAGTGACTCGATGCACTGTTTCAGGAAGATAGCACACAAAAGATGCTTTCGATGCGCGCTTCTCAGGCTACATTGCTGAGCGATGCGCGAGAAGCTCAGGAAACAGTACATGCAGATATTAGATTCCATGGAGTGGCTTCGGCTGCGGTGCGGCGGTATACGACGTGCGCGGTAGGGCAAGCAGGCCGACACCAAGCAGGGTCGTCAGGATCGTTGCCGCCCAGAAGATATCATGCAGCCCGACATGGCTGACGAGTGGCGGATGGAAGCCGAAGCCATAATCAACCACAATCGAAAGCACGAAGATTCCGATCACACCAAGCCGCCCGTTCAACGACAGCCGGCCGATCCGTGGAACAAACAGCACCCCTTCGCAGAGCAACCCGATATGTGTGATGAAGAGCAGCAGCTCGACCGGCAGAATAACCCCCGAGCCGCTCCACTGCCGCCCCCAGAAAAAGAGCGTCCAGGCACCGTATTTGATGCAGGCAAAAGCAGTAAGGGCGATGAAGAACGGCTGTACCCGGCCACTGCGGATCATGAGCAGTGCGATTGAGCCGAGCAGCGCCGCCAGTGGGCAATCCGGGATGAACGGCAACGCCCAGATCGGTGAGGCCATGATCATCGGCCCATACCAGAAGATCCCGCCGATCACGGCACCAAGCAGATTGGCAATCACACACGCCCAGAAGATCAGCGGGTTGCGCAGAATAAATGCAAGCGTGCCATGCAACAGACGCAGCATCAGAGACCTTCCTTTAGCTATGCCGGGCGCAGCATGCGGATCGGCACACCACCCACCAGTGCCCCTGGCGGTACATCACGATTGACCAGGCTCAGCGCCGAGACCGTCGCACCATCACCGATCACAACCCCCGGCAGTACCGTCGTGTTGGCACCGATTGTCACATCACGCCCGATCCAGACCGGGCCACGCCGCCATTCGTAGCGCATAAACTCATGGCACAGGATCGTCGAGCTATACCCAATGATGCAGTCGTCGCCGAGGGTTACATCGTGTGGGAAGAAGATATCGAACATGACCATCAGGCCGACCGCCGCATGCGATCCGACCCGCATGCCGAGCAGGCGGTAGATGCGATTCTTCAGGCTGAGGAACGGGAGATACCGTGCGAACTGGATGAGTGCCGCATTACGTGCTACCGGCAGATAGCCGCCAGTAGCACGGGGAAAGTACCAGAGCGATGTATGTGGCCCGGCCGACGCATGGATCTGGAGCCGCGAGCGGCGGGTGGCGCTCGTGCCGAGGCCATCTTCCCCCCAGACGCCAAAGGGCGGCATCGGAGGGGAAGCAACCGGAGCTGGCTGGGCATCGGCGAACATGTGGGATCCTACTCTTCAGTAATTGTGACACCAAGCATGGCATCGCCCTGGCGGATCGCCAGCACAATATCCATGCCGGATGTTACATTGCCGAATACGGTATGCCGGCCATCGAGATGGGGCTGCGGCGCATGGGTAATGAAGAACTGGCTGCCATTGGTGCCGGGGCCGGCATTGGCCATCGAGAGCGTGCCGGTCTGATGTTTGAGCGGGTTCTTCTTCGGATCGACTTCATCCTGGAAGGTATAGCCCGGCCCACCCCGCCCACTGCCGGTCGGATCGCCGCCCTGGATCACGAACCCGGCGATCACACGATGGAAGATCACATTATCATAGAATCCCTGCCGTGACAGGAAAACGAAGTTGTTGACCGTGATCGGTGCGTATGCAGCTTCGAGCTTCACCACAATCTCACCCTTGGTGGTCTTGATCGTCGCGGTATACTGCTTGCTCGGGTCGATCTCCATCGCCGGAGGCTTCGACCACTGCTGATTCGCCATGTGTGTATTCCTTTCAACATATCGACAAGACATGAAGACGACTCAGGTTGGAGTCGTTTTCACATGTATTATACCATTATGGGTTTTGCATTGTTCGGAAGTGTTTGTGGACGGTAGATCATAGGTGTTCTCGGGACGAGCAGATCAACATAGCCCGGCGTCGCTGCCCACTCCGCCGGGCGCGTCCCTTCGCCCGAACAGATCCTTCGCCGCAGAGCGGCTCAGGATGCCATGCGGGCCCAAGGGGCGAGCGGGGGCGGGTGACAATTTGCAGCACATACCCCACAGATTGGGGTACCATGGTACGATACGGTATGATGCATCCATGGAGCAACCAATGAGTCGGCAGAACGGGCATACCGCCGGCATACCGCCGGCTCCGCCGGTACGAGCCTACCAACAGATCTATCGCCACCTGCGGGCAGCACAACACACCGACGACATGCTACTGATTGCGGCCTTTGTGAATGTGCTGCTTGTGCTGTGCGTCTATCTCTTCATGCGCCCCGCCGGTATGCAGGCTGCGCTCACCGCAGCCTTTATCGCCAGTACGCTCTGGTTTGGCATCAGCGCCTCGGCACTTGCGCTCTGGCGTAGTGCCGGTATCGGCAACCCCGACGGCAAACTGCTCGATGCCGCGTTGGCCTTCCTGGCGCACGCCGATTGGGATGCAGCCGTACTCGACACGGTTGCGCGCCGGGCCGAAATCAGCCAGAGCCGCGCACAGTCGCGCAATCTGGTAGCGTTGTTGATCCTACCGATTGTCGTTTCGGCTTTCAGCACGGCACGTGGCGTGGGGTTTGGCGCCTGGAGCACCGCCGGCCTGATCATCCTGATGCTGCTTGTACCGCTTGTGCAAGAGGCCTTCAGCAATAGTATCGACACTATCATCCGCCATGCCGTGGCCGAGCAGCTACATATACGCCGCACCTCTGCGCCAACCGGCGCGTTGCCTGGGAAGCTTCTCGACCATGAGGCTTCGCATATCTACGAGGAACATCATTCATGACAACACTGCCGCTGACGCCGCGGCGGCCGCTTGGCCGCACCGGCTTTGTCGCTACCGCCCTTGGTATCGGTGATCTCGCCGATCGCACCATACCGTTCGATACTTGTGTCGCAACCATACGCCGTGCGCTCGACGCCGGGCTCAACCTGATCGATACCGCACCGAACTACGAAGCCGGGTATTCCGAACAGATCGTCGGGGCGGCGCTCCAGGGGGTACGCGACCGGATCTTCGTGGTTGATAAGATCGACGAACTGACGGCACCGGTCGCCGCACAGATCGATGCCTCGCTGTTGCGCCTCGGCCTGGATTACACCGATGCATTTGTGTTTCATGGTCTCTCTTCGATCGAGACGTTTAGGCACCTGGCGGCACCCGGCGGTGGCTTTGATCAGCTCGCCGACTGTATTCGGGCCGGCAAGACGCGCTTTCGCGGTATTTCGTCGCACAATCCTGCGGTACTGCGTGCCGCGATCGAGGCTGATCTCTGCGACATTGTGATGTTTGCCGTTGGCCCGTTCGTCGATCGCCGCTATATTGATGAGATCCTACCGCTGGCGCATGCGCGCAATGTCGGCACGATCTGCTTCAAGACCTTCGGTGCCGGCAAACTGCTCGGTGATACCGCCGGTTACAACCAGCCATTGCAACAGCGGCCACGCGGCAAGCTCTCTTCCGGTGGGCGCGACGACACCGAAGCTGTGCTGCCGCGACTCAGCGTCGCCGAGTGCCTGCACTACACCATGACGATCGATCCGGATGTAGCGCTGCTCGGCCTCAGCTTCCCTAACGAGCAGGATCAAGCATTCGCGGCTGCCGCCGCCTTTGTGCCGCTTGCGCCGGCGCAGATGGCAGAGATTCGTTCGCGTGCCGTAGCCGCCCGGCGCGACAAAGGGCCATGCTGGTGGAATCCCGATCCTGATCGGTGACGACCCCGCCGCTTGTGCATGTGTAGTTCGCAGTGAGCGTGGGGTATTAGCGGGCGGTATTCATCAGTTCAATACGCGCCAGCAAGGTGTCAAGCGATGGGGCACTACTGGCGGCGAGCAGCGCGAGTTGCGGTAGCGGTGCCGGCGGTGGTAGCGATGTGCCGGCAGCGGCGGCATAGCGGCGGCGATTGTCGATCGCCGGATCGGTTTCGCTGAGGTCATGGTAGGCATCAGCCGCAGCCTCGCGGGCAGCGGTATCGTCGGGTTGCATCTGCCAGCGCGCATACAGAATGGCGGCCTGATCGGCCGGTTCGGGCCAGGTTTCCTGCAGCGCGGCCAGTGTTGCGGCGGCAGCATGCCGATCAAGCACACCGGCCGCCGATTGCAGGCGCAGCTCAAGCAGGGCGGCGCGCAGCACCACATCGTGCCGTTCGACCTCTTCGGCGATGGTGCGGGCTTCGCCGGCATACGCCAGTGCCTCGGCGTTGCGATCATGCTGGGCACACAGCTCGGCATGGTGGTAGAGATCACCGGCCAGGAATTCGCGGGCACCGATCGCACGGCCGATAGCAGTGGCGAGTTGATAGGCGCGATCAGCAGCGGTATCGTACTGCTGGTTATCGAGGCAGAAGGCCAGATTGCCCAGCGCGGCAACAATCGCCGGCCAGTCGCCAAGATCGGCGGCGATCTGCAGGGCACGCGCAAAACATTCCAGTGCCGGCTGATAATCACCGGCTTCGGTATAGAGCAGGCCGGCATTCCCCAGAATAAACCCGATCTGCTGCTGGTACCCGATCTCGATCGCCACTGCAAGCGCCTGCTGCAGGTACCCCATGGCCGCCGGGTAATCGCCAGTTCCCCAACAGACACCGGCCATGTCGTTACCGGCGATAATCTCGCGCCGCCGCAGGCCGCTCTGGTGCGCCAGTTCCAGCGCCTCGCCCAGATGTGCCAGTGCTTCTGCCGGCTCGCCACGCATGAACATCACAATGCCGAGGTTATCGAGCGCAGCACAGATAGATCGGAAGAGCATCGTGTAGGGAAAGAGGGTAGATCTCGGTGGGCG
>CALLZL010000214.1 GCA_937859575.1 uncultured Chloroflexota bacterium | reverse complement strand
GCGGCGGTGGCGGCAGATCATCGACAGCCTCGGCGATTGCCGACTGATTGGCGGTTGGTGTCTCCATTGGTCGGGTGGCGGCCAACTGTTCCTGTTCATCGCGCCGGCGGAACCATGCTGCTTCATCCCATTCCTCGACCAACGGTTCATCGGCCTGAAATGGCGGCATTGTCTCGAACATGGCGCGTGCCACCACCTGATAGGGGTCGATCTGATGCGCCTGTTCCCAATAGCGGGTACCGCTCGAATCGCCGGCCGACATAGCGAGGTAGCCAAGGATGAGATTGGCCTTCAGCAACTCAGGCCGATCGCGCAGCAGATCGAGGCACAGGCGGCGTGCTTCATCTTCCTGGTCGTTACGCCAGAGCGCCTCGGCCAGGGCGGCGCGCGCATCATAGCGTTCGGGTTGATCGGCGATCACCTGGCGAAATTCGGTAATTGCCTGCGGCAGCATATGGCCGCGGGCATAGAGGCGCGCCAGGCCGGCGCGGCTCAGCCGTAACTGTGCATACTCGCTGCCCCAGGCTTCGGTATACAGGCGCAGCAACTGATTGCGCAGTTCGAGCATATCGGGTTTGATCTCAAGCGCCTGTTCGAACTCAGCGATCGCCTGTTTGATGTGATTCAGCCGTTCGTGAGTGATCCCCAGGCCGACATGCGCCGGAATATTCTCCGGATCGGCCTTGAGAACCTCTTCGAAGGCAGCCTGTGCCATATCGAATTCGCGGTTGGCGAGGTGTGCTTCGCCAAGAATGCGGTAGACCTCGATATTCTGGGGGTAGTGCTGCAAAATATGCTGTGACAGGCCGATTGCTCGTTCGATGTCGTTGCTCTCGAGCCACTGCCTGGCCTGATCACAGGCCGCTTGCAGGCTCATGATTGCCATGTCGATCCTCCCGGTTCCTGCACAGCGCGAATATTCAGAGAGGTAATCTTTTACGGATGCGATGTACTTTCGCCGCGTTAAGGCGAATGATCGCCCTGTGCGCGTAAAACTTCCTAGCCATTATAGCGCAGCCGTCAAGCAGTAGCAAGGGAAAAAACCCTACAAAACCGAAAAGCGACCATGGATAATTCCATGGTCGCTTCGGTATGGTCGGGGCGACTGGATTTGAACCAGCGACCTCCTGAACCCCATTCAGGTGCGCTACCAGTCTGCGCTACGCCCCGCCGCATACTGATGCCGCTATTGTAGCCGTTGCCTGCAGTGCTGTCAATATTTTCAGAACGGTTCAACACCGAAATCGGCGACGTGATCGGCAAAACGTTCGATCTCGCGCGTGGTGCGCAATCGGGCGATCTGTTGCAGCAACAGGTCACGCCGGGCATCGGGCGTCAGCATGGCGCGTTCAACATACTGTGTCAGATAGAGCTTGATCACTGCTATCTGGTGCGATGCCAGTCGTTTGCCGTTGAAATAGGCCTCGACGGCATCGGCGAGCTTACCTGTCTGCTCGGTCATCCAGAAGTGGGGTGGCTGTGCGACAGGGAACGGGTATGGGTATTGGGGGTTCGGTTCGAAGATGAGATCACCGATCTGTTCAGTCGTCATGGGTCGCTCTTTCCTGGTTGAAATTGTCGGTTAACGGTGGGGCCTTCGGTATGGTTGCAGGCTCTCGACCACCCGCCTGCGCAACGTTGCCCATGCGCTAAGAAGGATACCATACCTGTTGCCATGCACACGGCTTTACGGTATCATGATGAGACACTGGAACCGGCCGGAGGCGTTGCTTCTGCGATTGTTTTGTGGCGCAGGCAATGCACAGAACTGCTATTGAAGGATCCCGGCAGATCGACAACAGGAGGTGGGCACATTCGTTAACGAACGTGCATGGAGCTAGAAACAGGCGAGTTCGTATGCGCACGTGTTGCAACAGTTGGCGCAACGTTCTCAAAAAGGTTACCGTTGTATTTAAGAGAGTTTGGAGCAACTGAATATGACCAACGGCACGAATGGAGTGCGTGAGGGGATGCGTTGGGTACGGGCAGATTTACATATTCATACCCCCGCTTCTGAGGATTACGCTGAGCCAAACGTTTCATTTCTCGAAATACTGCAAGAGGCCGAGCGGCGCGAACTTTCGATTATTGGCATCACTGATCATAATACGGTTCATGGCTACGAACGTATGCGTCAGGAGGTTGAATTCCTCCAGACGCTTGAAGGTGCGCAGCGCCTGACCAGCGAAGAACAAGAGCGCCTGGCCGAGTATCGCCGGCTGCTTGCTATTATTACCGTCCTCCCTGGGTTTGAGTTCACTTCTCACTATGGCGCACATATTCTGGCGCTCTTTGCCCCTGATCGGCCGATTAGCCTGATCGAGGCGACCTTGTTGCAGCTCGGGGTGTTGCCGGATCTGCTGAAGCACGGGGTGTGTGCGATTGCCGATACACGCCATGTTACCGAAGCATATGAGATTATTGCGCGTGCCGGCGGCCTGGTGATAGCCGCACATGCCAATGGGCCGAATGGTGTCATTACCGAAACATTGCGCATGGGCACGAGCGGCCAATCGCGGATTGCCGCGACCCAACACCAGAGCCTGCATGCCCTCGAATTCATCAATTTTTATACCGACCACGAGAAGTTTACGTCACCCGGATTCTATAACGGCAAAACCGAACACTACGATCGACGCATGTTTTGCATCCAGGGTTCGGATGCCCATCAGTTGCGTCGGGCCGCAGGCACCAACGGCGATACTTTGTATCGCCATGGTATCGGCGATCGGTATGTCGAATTTTTGTTGCCGGATACCTCGTTCGCAGCGCTCAAAGCCCTGCTTGCTTCGCAAGATTTCGACCGGGTGCGAGTGCCGAAACGCGACCAGAAGCAGTGGGAGGTCGATACCCTGCGCTTGGGTCAGCCTAGTGAGCGTCAGGTGCTGCGCAGCGGGGATGCCGATACCCTCGTGCAGCTATGGCAGGATGTCGCGGCATTGGCGAATGTTGGTGGCGGTGTATTGATCATCGGTTGCGAGAAGGATGGGGCGACGATCAGTGGTGTGGCACGGCCGGATCTTGTGAGTGAGCAACTGCATCGTAGTATTGAACAATCGATCACACCCCAGCCGACAACCAATCTTGAGTTGCTGAATTATGACGGTCGTGATCTGATACGTGTAGAAGTACGTTCCCGCGAACACCCGCCGTATATTGGCCGCGATGGTGCGATCTATGTACGACGCGACGGCGAAACCGTACCGGCCAATCGTGGTGAGATCATCCAGCTCTGCCGGCGTGCGTTGGCCGAAGGCGCGTCGTCGCCGCTCGATAACGGCGAAGAGGTCGAGCTGCCACGGAGCGGGGTCGAGATCGTGAGTGCGCAGAAGCGTGCCGGGATCTGGAACTACGAAGTGCGTGATCTGCGCACTACGGCCGGGGTGACGCGTGACCGCGCCCAGGGATTGTGGGCGTATGCGATCAGCCGCTACGAAGATATGCGTGAAGGGCGAATCGACGTGCAGAGCCAGGTGCGCTGGCGTGGCCGGCTTGGGCTATGGCGCGCCTATCGCCAGGGAAGCCGCACCAAATACGATCTGGTGCATCGAGATGTCAATGGCGTGATCGACCATGTCTTCTTTGGAGTTTCGGATTGGGGCCTTGGCGAGAACTGGCAGGCGTTGTTGAGCGACCGCCAGGGTGAAATTGTCGAACAGGAGTCGCGCATCCTCGATCAGGAAGAAGATCATACACCGACCGAAGAGGTGTTGACCATCCCCGAGAAAGGGTGGGCCGAGCGGCGCTATCGCTGGCGTGGGCGGGGCGGTCTGTGGCAGATCCACCAGGCAGAGGATGCACAACCGCGCTTTGATCTTGCTATGAAAGAGAAGGAAGGAACCGGCTATCAGGAGTTTCCTGATGTGCCGCGCGAGAAGATCACCGAGGCATGGATGTCGCTCATTCGGGTGCCGCGCCCGCGAACTGGCATCGAGGTTGTGAGCCTGACGTACGACGAACAGGGCGATCCACGCTTTATCTTCCGCAATCTCCGAACCGGCGAGGTGAGCAGTGCGCCCTGGCGTCTTCAGGATATCGAAGAAGGCACGGTACGCCAGTATGCCGCCCGCACGGCATTGATCGATCTTCCACTAGACGAACAGAATGTGCGCTGGTGGGGCAATATCGGCTATACCCGCCCGATGCGTAGCCAGGTCGATCTGGTCTATCGCGATGAAGATGGCATTGATCATGTCTACTATGCGGCTCGCCGCGACGAACTGACCGGCGAGTGGCGCGAGTTGCTCGAGGAGTTTGGCGAGGAGTAGGAGACGAAGGGACAAAGGGGCAACGGGGCAAAGGAACAAAGGAACAAAGGAACAAAGGAACAAAGGAACAAAGGAACAAAGGA
>CALLZL010000213.1 GCA_937859575.1 uncultured Chloroflexota bacterium | reverse complement strand
GATTCTCGAAGGGGCGCAGGCCGGCCTGAGCTGGATCACGATCCTGCGCAAGCGTGCAGCATACCGGCGGGCGTTTGATGGTTTCGACCCGCAGCTGGTTGCGGCCTACGGCGATGCGAAGGTTGCTGCGTTGCTTGCAGATGCCGGAATCGTGCGCAACCGGCTCAAGATCACGGCTGCGATCACCAATGCGCAGCGTTTTGTTGCGGTGCAGCAGGAGTTCGGCAGTTTTGATTCCTATCTGTGGCGCTTTGTCGATGGTATGCCGCGCCAGAACACCTGGCATGCACTGGCCGAGCTGCCGGCGCAGACCCCGGAGTCGCAGGCACTCAGCCGCGACCTGGTGCGTCGCGGGTTTCGTTTCGTCGGTCCGACGATCTGTTATGCGTTAATGCAGGCGATCGGTATGGTCAACGATCATGTTGTCGATTGCTTTCGCCACCGCGAGTTAGCGCACCAGTAAGGAAGGCTGCCATGAGCGAATCGCGTCGCTTCAAGCTGCTTGCCGAACGTGATATCAACCGCGAGACATTCGTCGAACCGTGGCCGGAAGCGGGCCTGGCGGTTGTCGATAGCCCGTATGATCCATTGCCGAGGCTGCGGATCGGGGATGGGCGGGTTGTCGAGATGGATGGCCGGCTGCGGGTCGATTTCGACACGATCGATACCTTCATTGCCGATCATGCGCTCGCCCTCACCGTGGCCGAAACGGCAATGGCCAGGCCGGCGATCGAACTGGCGCGCATGCTGGCCGACATCAACATACCGGCGGCAATGATCCGCCGCCTGGTAGCCGGCTGCACCCCGGCGCGGCTGGTCGAAATCTTACGCCCCATGAGCGTGCTCGAAATGATGGTTGGCCTGGCCAAGATGCGTGTCCGCCGTACCCCCGCCAACCAGGCGCATGTCACCAACCGCCGCGAACACCCGGCACTGCTTGCGGCCGACGCCGCCGAAGCCGCGCTGCGCGGCTTTGCCGAAGTAGAAACCACCGTCGGTGTGGCGCGCTACGCACCCTTGAATGCACTGGCCATCCTGATCGGCACACAGGCCGGGCGTGGCGGTGTGCTGACGCAATGTTCGGTCGAAGAATCACTCGGGCTGCAACTGGCCATGAAAGGGCTCACAACCTATGCCGAGACACTCTCGGTGTACGGTACCGAACGAACCTTTGTTGATGGTGACGATACGCCGTGGTCGAAGGCCTTCCTCGCATCGGCCTATGCATCACGCGGGGTGAAGGTTCGCTTCACCAGTGGTACCGGCTCCGAGGCGCTGATGGGGCATGCCGAACAACGCTCCATGTTGTATCTTGAGGCGCGCTGCCTGCTGGTGACGCGTGGTGCCGGCAGCCAGGGGGTACAGAACGGCTCGATCTCGTGTATTGCCCTGCCCGAATCGCTCCCCGGCGGGGTGCGCGCCGTGCTGGCCGAGAACCTGCTGGCCGCCATGCTGGGGCTCGAAGTGGCATCGGGCAATGATGCACTTGCCTCGCATTCGGCCATTCGCAAAACGGCCAAGCTGATGTTGCAGTTCATCCCCGGTACCGATTTTATCTTCTCGGGGTATAGTGCTGTGCCACGACGCGATAACCTGTTCGGCGGCGGTAATTTCGATGCCGAGGATTTCGATGATTATACCGTGTTGCAGCGTGATATGCTGATCGATGGCGGTGTGCGGCCGGTTGCCGAAGCCGAGGTGCTGGCAGTGCGACGTCGCGCAGCCGAAGCGATCCAGGCGGCCTATGCCGAACTGGGTTTCCCGCCGATTGCCGATGCCGAAGTTGCTGCGGCGGTTGTGGCGCCCCCCACCGGAGAAATGCCGCCGCGCGATCTGGGTTTCGCGCTGGCTGCCCCCCCGCCTCTCCCCTCCGCGGGTGTGACGCCCCCCTCG
>CALLZL010000212.1 GCA_937859575.1 uncultured Chloroflexota bacterium | reverse complement strand
GGTGCCAGCGCATCGGCGAGTGCCGGCGGCACGACATAGATTGCATCGGCAGGGGGAAGCGCCGTCAGGATGGCGGTTGCCCGCGGCTGCACCTGGGGTGTTGTGAGGGTCTGCGAGCCGGTGATCATGTAGGTACGCTGTTCCGGCCCATCGCGAAAGTCGCAGTCGGCCGTTGGGGTTGCCTGCACGATCTGTGGTGCATGGGGTTCGCTGATATCGTAAATCGTGCGGCCGGCCTGCGCCCCGCTGAGCCGGTAGCACCAGATGCCGCTACGCCCCAGGATCTTCGCCCCGACCGCGAGGTTTGCCAATGCGACCGGTCGTTCCCATGTGATTCGATCGATCTTGACGAAGCTCGGCTGGCTGGTGCCGACCATCAGCCGGATCTGTGCCTGGTTTGCCGTCGCTGCTGGTGTCAGGGTACGGGTATAGATGCCGCTACCACTCCAATCAGTTGCAGCCGTGCTGCCGCCGATCATCGCTTCGAGGCGATGTGGCCCGGCAACGGTCGCGACGCCGCTGACCGTCAGCGACGTGCCGCCGCTGATTGGTGTGAGGGGTGAGCTGAAAGGGATCGAAGCGCTGGCCGGCTGCGGATTGAGAGTCTCGGGATCGGTACGCAGATCGAGGCTGTACCAATAATCGCCACTCGGGCCGGGGTTACGCGAGTCGTAGTATGCCGGAGCGCGCCAGGTATGGCGTTCAAATGCACTGGTTGATACCACCGGGCTGCTGCCGGGGTGCGCGGTGCGGGTACTCATCCGGGCACCGGGGGTTGCTTCGACGGCCAGCCAGTAGGTATCGCTGCGGTTCCAGCGATCGCCGGGGGGTGGCGCATAGAAGCGCAGCTCATCGGCCGGATCAAATGTGCCGTCACCAGTGCCACGGAGTTCGAGCGGTACCGGCAGGCCGGTACGCCGCAATTGCAGCAGAGCCGGGTTCAGGCCGGTCAGGTTCAGGCCGGCAGCCAGTAGTTGTGATCCGCTGATGCGCTGGATCCCTTCGGTTGTGACCGTCACCCGCAGTGCACCGGCCGGTGGTATGGTTGCGCTATCGGTTGCACCGGCGCGTTCAGGGGCATAGAACACGCCGGTGATCATGATCAGCAGGCACACGAGCAGGTGCACAACTGCAGGGTGCGGCCACCCCAACCGGCGTCGGCCCGGGTGGGCATACCGGTGGGTCATGGTTAGCGCCGGCGGCGCACACCGGCGCCGAGTGCGAAGAGCCCGAGGGCCAGCACGAGCAGCAGCGCAGCGCTCGGTATCGCACTACCGCCAGTCGATGGGAGCGCCACCGGAACCGGCGGGGCTTCTGCTACCGGCTCGGGTGGCGGCTCTTCGATGACCTCGGGGGTTGGCGGCGGCACAGCGACATTAATAGCGGCTGCGGCACTGGCCCCGCCGAGAATCGTAGCGACATTCTGGATCGCGCCGTTTTCGGGGAAGCTGTTGACCGATACACGGATGCGAATGGTGACGGTATCGCCGGGGCGAATGCGATCAATCTGTACCCGCACACTCGATCCACTTACTGTCACGGCCCCATCCGAGGCCGAAGCACCTTCCAGGGTGAGCGAACCCGGCAGCGAGTCTTCCACCACCACATCAAAGGCACTGGCATCGCCACGGTTGCTGACGCTGATGACATAATCGAACGACTCGCCGATCTGCACATCCGAGGCACCCGCACTCTTAGAGATATCGAGACTCGGGCGTCCGCGACCAGAATCAGGCACTGCCGTCGGCTGCGGCTCCTGGGTTGGCTGCGGCTCCTGGGTCGGCTGCGGCTCCTGGGTCGGCTCGGGTGTCTCACCGATGTTATACACACCCGGAGCGGCCTGGAGCGGCACGATCGACAGCAGCAGGAGCAAGGCTGTCAGGATGGTTATACCGGCCAGGCGCACTGTGTGTGATGCTTCGAATTGCATGGGAACCTTCTTTTCTTACGAATCTATTTCTCATCAAGTATACCAAAATCGCAGAAATACGCCTCAGAGCAGGCATACGGCTATATCACGCGCTCATTGCCGCCATCGATCGGCACCTGGGCACCGGTCGTACGTGCGAAGGTATCGCCACACATCTCGGCAGCCAGTTGAGCCACATCACGGCTGGTAATCTCGATGCGCAGCAGGTTGTTGGTCCGATAGGCATCAACCGTCATGCCATAACTCGCGGCACGCGATGCCAGCACTTCATCGCTCCAGATACCGGTATCGAAGACGGCATTCGGGTGAACGACATTGACGCGGATCCCGTCGCTGCCCCATTCGAGTGCAGCAACCCGGGCCAGATCGGAAGAGCACACGTCTGAACTCCAGTCACTAGCTTATCTCGTAT
>CALLZL010000211.1 GCA_937859575.1 uncultured Chloroflexota bacterium | reverse complement strand
CCTGTCGTCATGGCGTATCCTCCCGCAGCCGATACAGCAGCTCGCCGGCCTTCGGCACGAGCAACACCCCTTCGTGTTCGCGTGCGGCCCACGCCGCCACATCAATCGTCGCCGGATCACAATAGCCGACCTGGTGTGCCGCACAACGCGCCGCATCGATTCCGGTCGCCAGGGTTACACGAATACGTGGTTGCTCGCCGGCAATCGGGTCGTAGCTGCCCATGCCGCGCAGGTGGGTGCTATGCGCCAGCACACCCCACGGATGATGGGCAAACCGCTGCCACTGCTTGACAAAATAATCGCGCACATGGTAGCCGATCTCGGCCAACTCAGCACCATGGGTATAGCTAAATTCACAAATATGCGGTGCGTAGATGATCAGTTCGCCACCATCGGCAACCACCGGTTCGAGTTTATACATACCCTTGGCGGCCGTCCAGATATCCTGATACATGGCCGGCATCACCGCCAGTATCTGCTGGAACGGATGCTCGACATAGCGCACATGCAGCTGTGCCGAAAGCTCGGCAGCATCGGCCCATGCAGCTTCGGGCGAACCGACATACACCCCGCTAAGGGCATTGGTGCCGGGTGCAACCACCATCGCAACGCATAGCTTGGGTGTCGGCACCAGCGCGGCGGCACGATCGATCACCCGACGCACCGGCGTAATGCCGCGTGTGCCAATGATCGCATAACTGGTGATCAAGGCTCCGAGCCAGTGCGAAAGGTTGATCACCTCCGGCCCGCTGATCCCGGGGAACAGGTATTTATTGCCACCCGAGAAGCCGACGACTTCGTGTGGGAAGACCGGGCCGCAGATCAGCAGGTGATCATACGCCAGCGCCAGCCGATTCACCCGCACCTCGACCGAGCGACGCAGCATGCCATTGCTGATCGCGGCGATCTCCTCTTCGGCAATGGTGCCGACAGTGGCAAAGGTCGCTGCCTCGTGCCAATCATGGTTGAATACCCGTACATCGGCAAAATGGCTTTGCCATTCGCCCGGCGCGACGCCAAAATGGGCATTGATCTGCTCTTGGCTCATCGGCTGATGCGTGCCAAGGGCAATCAGCACATCGAGTGCCGCCACCCGAGGTGCCAGCGCCGCATGGATCAGGCGGAACAGTTGCGGTAGCGGAGCAGTGCGCGTGCCATCAGGCACAATCAACAGCACCCGTTTGCCGTCGAGCGCCGCCGCCGCCAGGCCGGCTTGCACGACCGCCGCCACTTCATCATCGGACAGAAGGCGATCCGGTGTGCCGGTGCCGTGTGAATGAGTGTTCATGGCATGCTCCATGGAAAGCGAGAGGACCTGATTGTCTGCTCTCGGCTCTTACAATCGATACGCCCGGCGCGCCAGGCCGACAGCACATTCAATCGCCATCTCGTGTGCTTCATCTTCGTCGAGCAGATGTTCGGCCACCATGCCGGCCAGCCAGTCGCATGCCACGCGCCGCCAGATATCATGGCGGGCCGGAATGGATGGAAACGCCCGGGTATCATCGTTGAACCCGGCAGTATTATAGATCCCGGCAGTCTCGACGACCCGTTCGAAATAGCGCCGCATGCCGTTCACACTATCGAAAAACCACCAGGGTGGCCCGAGCAATACCGCCGGATAATGGCCGGCCAAAGGTGCCAGTTCGCGGCTGTAACTGCTTTCGTCGAGCGTGAAGAGGATCAGGCGGAAGCGCGGATCGGATCCATAGGCATTCAACAGCGGCCGTAAGTTGCGGGTCCACTCGGTGGCAACCGGGATGTCGGCGCCTTTGTCGGCGCCGAAACGGGCAAACACTGCATCGTTATGGTTGCGCAGGCTGCCGACATGCAACTGCATCACCAGGCCATCTTCCACACTCATTCGCGCCATTTCCATGAGCATATGGCCGGTAAATGCCGCAGCATCAGCGGCACTCGCAGCGCCGGCCAGGGCACGCGCAAAGATCGCCTGCGCCTCCGCATCACTCAACCGTGCGGTATAGGGCGTCAGCGCCGCATGGTCGGTGGCCGTCGCGCCAAGTTGGCGGAAGATCTGCCGCCGCTGTTCGAGTGCCCGAATGAAGCCGGTGTAGTCGTCGATCGCCATACCCGCGACCTGTGCCAGTGCATCGATCTGATCGCGCCAGTTGGGAGTCTGCAGATTCACGACGGCATCAGGGCGGAAGGTAG
The DNA here is from genome assembly GCA_937859575.1 of uncultured Chloroflexota bacterium. Lineage (GTDB taxonomy): Bacteria > Chloroflexota > Chloroflexia > Chloroflexales > Roseiflexaceae > CALLZL01. Next base: position 2,826 of record CALLZL010000211.1, on the reverse strand, counting down.
GGCGAATGCGGGTTTCGCCGGCGGCCCGCAGCGCCCGGTGGTGCGCCAGATCATCGGTTGCGGCGTCGGTCGTACACAGCACTTCAATCCGAAAACGATCAAAGAGCGCCCGCGGCCGAAATGCCGGCTCGGCCATGCGGGCTGCAATACGATCATAGATCCAGGCAGCGGTATCGCTATCGAGTCGTTCGGTCACACCAAACAGTTCGATCAACTCGGCCGCCAGCCACTGCCCGGTCGGTGTACCGCGAAACAGGTGGAAATAGTCGGCAAAGCGCTGCCAGATCGCCCGGTGATCAGCCTCGACCGCCGTACCGTCGCGGCTGGGGATGCCGAGTTCTTCGAGGGGTACACCCTGACTGTAGAGCATGCGGAACACATAGTGATCCGGAATAATCAACAGATCGGTTGGCGAGCCGAAGCCGGCCTGGGGATCAGCCAGCAGTGCCGGATCGACATGGCCATGCGGGCAGATCAACGGCAGGTGCTGAACTTCGGCATACAACCGGCGCGCAATCGTACGGCGCGCCGGATCCGGATGAAAACAACGGTCGGGCGAGAGTGTCCAGGCAGTCATGCGGCTCCTCCTGTGCGCGTTGCTTCGTCGTTCAGCCCGGGCAGGCCCGAGATCAGGTCGATCGCACGTGCCCAGGCATCACGTTCCTCGCCGGCCGGCTCACGGGCGAAGCGATAATCGCGCTTACGGATAAACTCATCGAGATCAGCGGCAAGCTGCTGCCAGATCAGCAACTGACAATCACGCAGTGTCTGGTATGCCGCATCGCTGGGGGCGTTGTGCAGGCCAAGGCGCAGGTGCGGCAGGCAAAGCCCGGCCGAAGCGGCAAAGCGGCTGCGCATGGCATCACTGGTAATATCACGCAGGAATGCCGAAAGATAGAGCAGTTCCATTTCGGCAACATGATCGCAGACCGGGCAGCGACGCCGTGGGGCGAGCGGGCCAACCCGGATTGGCCGGTTATATCGCCGCAGCGTACGACGCAGGCGGGTGCGCACCGTGGTCGGCGGCGGCGGGCCGGCAAGATCACGCAGTAGTTCGCCCAGCACCGAACGGTAGGCCAGCGCCGCACCAAGCGCCTGGCGTGCAGCACGCAATGCCTGGCCATGCGCCGGGCAGAGGCCGCGCGCGGCGCGCAGCTCGGCGCGCACATCGAGATCCGTCACCCCTTCGTATGTCAGTGCGTCAACCGTTCGCCGTACACTCCGCTGCAGCAGGCTACAGATCGCACATCCTACGCCGGCAAGCGCATCGTGCAAATCATGATCGACGGTATGACGGGCATCGTTGCTCACGGTATCCTCACTGAAGCACGGAATTTCGCGCATCAGTGTACCATAAGTAGCCGATATAATCTGGCATCGGCCGCATGTCCGCATTTGCTGAAGATCATACATAGATGAATTGTTTGTAATGCAACCATGATGACTTGTTAATACAAGTTGTAGCATAATAGGGCATCCACGGTTTCTGATCGACATGTGAAAAGCATTGTGCCGGGCAGCGCATGCTGTCGGCCGCCCGTCGTGTTCGTTGTAACCCTTGTGGTCGGCTACAAGTAAGGAGAACAACGTGTCAGTTCATGCCTCGCGCCGCCAATCTGCCATGATCCGGCTCACCAGTCTGCTGGCCTTCATCCTGGCAACCTGTGCGGCAATGCTGGTGGCACCAGCGCCGGCACAGGCACTCAGCACCAATCCAGCGGTTGTAATCAGCCAGGTGTATGGCGGTGGCGGTAATACCGGCGCACCATACACCAATGATTATGTCGAGCTTTTTAACCGCAGTAGTACGAATGTCAGCCTGAATGGCCTGTCGATCCAGTATGCCAGTGCCACCGGCACCGGCAATTTCGGCGCGAATGCCAGCCAGCTTGTGGTGCTCAGCGGCACACTGGCACCCGGCCAGTACTACCTGGTGCAGCTGAGTGGCGGCATCAATGGTGTGCCATTACCCACGGCTGACGTAGTCGGTACGATTGCCGCCGCCGCTGGTGCCGGTAAGTTTGCACTGGTTAGCGGCACCGATGGGCTAGGATGTAACGGCAATGCGGTAACCACCCCCTGCACACCGGCGCAAGAAGCCCGCATCATCGATCTGGTCGGCTATGGTAACGCAACCTATTTCGAGGGTGCCGCCGCGCCGACACTCACCAACACGACCGCTGCCGTGCGGGCCGGTGGTGGCTGCACCGATACCAATAACAACAGCGCCGACTTCGCGGCGGCAGCCCCGGCACCGCGCAATAGTGCATCGCCGGTGAATCCGTGTGGCAGCCCGCCCGCCGATAGCGCACCATCCGTGATCAGCACCACGCCGGCCAATAACGCCACCAATGTCGCCCGCGATACATCGATCAGCATCACCTTCAGCGAGCCTGTCGATGCAACGGCCGCATCATTCGAACTGAACTGCACCAGCGGCGCGGTTCCATTCGGCCTGAGTGGCGGCCCGACAACCTACACCATCGATCCGAGTAGCGATCTGCCGGGCGGCGAGGCATGCTCAGTGCGGGTCATTGCTGCCGCAGTCAGTGATCAGGATACCAATGATCCACCGGATACGATGGCGGAAGATTACATCTTCAGTTTCGATGTTTCGTCGGATCTACCACCCTGCGAGCAGCCGTTCACCCCGATCTACGCCATCCAGGGCAGCGGTACCAGCGCCGCGATCACCGGTAACATCAGCACCCAGGGCGTGGTCGTCGGCGATTTCGAAGGCCCCACCAGCGTCGGCCTGCAGGGTTTCTACATCCAGGATGCGCTCGGTGACGGCGAGAAGCTGGTCGGCCAGCGCGTCGTCGTCCA
>CALLZL010000210.1 GCA_937859575.1 uncultured Chloroflexota bacterium | reverse complement strand
GCTGGTTGGGCTGTTGCTGATGGTTGCCGGCAACGCGCCATCACTCGCCGCACATGCCGCCGTCAATGCCTCGCTGGTCGCCGATGCCCATGCGATCATCACCCGCCGTGACTCGGCCGACCAGAATGCGCCGCCTTCCGCTGCGGCGCTTGCCTGGGCCGAGCATGCCGCCCGGCTTGCGCCGCAGGACGCCGGCGTGTTGAAGCGGCGCGGCCTGCTGGCGTATCGCAGTGGTGATTACACAGCAGCGATTGCGGCACTTGAGCCGGCATTTGCGCAACGGCCGGCCGATGAAGCGATCCGGAAGGCGCTCGGCTATGCGTATACCTGGAATGGTCAGATTCCGGAGGGGGTTGTGATGTTTGCCGGGCTTGAACGCGTTGACGAAGTGCGGCAGGAACTAAGCGATTGGGCGCGCTATTGGGGCCGGCAGCAGCGCTGGATGCTCCAGATGCGTGCGCGCGTCACCGCACGTGCCCTTGCTGCCCACCCACAGCAGGCCGAATAATGCTCAGAGTGCTTCTCGGATGTGGCATGGCGATGGGATCTGCTAGAACAACCGATCCTGCTGCGGCAGATCGATCTGATCCCATGGAAGCGGCGGTACACCGGCAAGCCCGCTCAGGCGTTGCTGCAATGCGCGGCAGAGTGCCGGCGAGACCCGTTCGACCGGGCAGTGCATGAAGAAATAGACATCAATACCGGCGGCCAGCCAGGCGGAAACCTGCGCGGCCCATTCGTCGAGCAGCGCTGTGTTGCGCTGCAGATCGGGATGGCCGATATAGCGCACCATGGCGAATCCACCACTCTGCAGCACATGCAGCGGCACATCGGGCTTGTTATCGCGCGCCCGCCGTAGATCGGCCTCGGCCCCCGGCAGTACCCCCACATCGAGCGGTCGTACATCCATCAGCACCCGGCCGGCACCCGCCTGATCGAGCAGCGTCATCAAGGCCTGCTCGCCTGCCTCGGCATACCACTCAAGATGGCGCACTTCAACTGCGACACGGTGACCCGGCGGCCATGCGGCCAACCAGCGCCCAAGTTCAGCATACTGCCGCGTGCGAAAACCGGGTGGCAACTGCAGAAAAAACGGCCCGAGCCGCTCGCCGATCGGTGTCATGCGTTCGACAAACGCATGCGTCGCCGCATGACCGGCGTCAAGCGAACCGGTATGGCTGATATCCTGCGGAATCTTGAAACAGAACTGGAAGTCGGCAGGTGTCTGTGCAGCCCAGCGAACCACTACATCCGGCTGCGGCACGGCATAAAAGGTCGTATTACCCTCAACAGTCGTCAGCCGCCGGCTATAGAGCGCCAGATAATCGGCGCTGCGTGACCCGGCCGGAAACAAATCACCGACCCAGTCTTTGTGTGCCCAGACGGCACAGCCGAGCCGGAAGCGGCCAGGGTTCGTCATGGGTTTGTCTCCTTCCACGGGCGGCAATGCCGGCGCTATCCGGCAGCCGGCACAAGCGCATCGATCACCGCATCCCATGTGATGGCAGCCACCCGTGCCGGGCCAGCAGTGCCGAGGCGCGCAGCCAGATCGACATCGGTACTGAGCGCATCGATCTGTGCCGCGATCGCCTGCGGATCAGGCTCGGCAACCAGCGCATTGGTCTGATGTTCGGCAAATTCAAGCACCCCGCCGGCATCGGTTGTCGTGATCAGTGGGCGGGCAGCCGCCAGTGCCTGCACCGCCGTAAAACCGTAATCCTCATCGAATGGTGCATAGTAGACGGCACGGGCACCGGCATACAACGCGATCAGATCATCGTCGGGCACAAAGCCACGAAACTCAACCTTGGCAGCTAGCCCCAACTGGTGCGCAAGTGCTTCGAGTGCGGCTCGTTGCGGCCCACTACTCACGAAGATACAGCGTGGCGGATCCGGCAGGCGTGCCAACGCATGCAACAGCAGATCAAGGCGCTTGGCGGCATCAAGGCGTGCATCCGAAAGCAGATACTCGCCATATGGCCCGGCATACAACTGGCCGGCATAGCGACTCGGCGGGTAGAGCGGTGTGGCATCGAGGCCGGTATAACGTTGCAGACGCCCGGCAACATTGCGCGAGATCGCGAAGCGGTGGGGCGTTTCGCCAAGCGCCGTGCGATCCATCCGCAGCAGCAGATCACGCACCGCCCGATCCTCGGCCGTATTGGTAAAATCCGAGAGCGGCGTACCGTACCAATCGTATGCCTGGCGATGCTGATGCACCAGCCAGACAACCTTGTGCGGATGGCGGGCGGCATACGAAGGAAACTTGGTGCAGATCAGAAGATCGACCGGAACACCATCGACATGCGTCAGATCGAGCAGACGCCAGGCGAGCATTGAAGGGCCGAGGTGTTCGTGCGGCTGCCAACTGTATGGCAAACTCACGATATCAACAACATGACCACGCGCCCGCAGCGCGGCACATAACCCTTCGGCCAGCAACTCCGCACCACCACGCACAAACGGCACTTGTGCCGTGCAGACCAGAATTCGCTTCGCCATGGGCTCCTGCGTCTATCGCTATTACTGCGTGACGCCATGGTACCACTTTTTCGATCGATACCAGCAGGAAGATCATTGTTGGTTCCCCTTCATGCAGCTTTGTCACTCCCAAAAGGGAAGCGCCTGTCTCTATCGCTTTTGTGCCTATGCCGTTATGATCTGGTTGACTGATCGCGAAAAAAGAGCCGCAGTCGTGGGGGATCAGTATCAGCAACCCGTATGCGGTTAGGGATAGAAGGGCAGATCGATGTACGATTACTATCTTGAGGAACAGGTTCAACAGGTCGAGCGTTGCCGACGCGAGCGCCAGGCAGCGATCAACCGCATGGCGCATGCGATGGATACAACAAAGGCAGACACCCGCACACATAGCCACAAGTTGGTGCAACGTGTGCTGCTGCACATCACCAGCCAGATCCGCGCATTGCGCACAGCATCCGGTTGGTAATCACGCGACACCAGGCCTAGCGGCTGCACTCGTGCAGCCGCTAGGTTCTCGATAATCAGGCACCCACCTCGCGTTCCAACAGGCCTTCCTCGTTGCCATACTCGACATCATTCGGATGTTCAAGGCGCGGATTCTCAGCTGAGGCCTGACTCACCAGGGTATACACAGGCCCACGTTCACTATTGACCTCAAGGGCCGGCCGACCGCGCCATGCCAGGAATCGCGACGGCATCAACTGCACCAACCCCTGAGAAACCTGAATCAGGGGTGTTGTTGCCGTGCGCAGCAGATCAAAAGCCACACCGCGCCAGGTCTCCATGGTCATACCATACAGCGATGCCCGGCAGATCGCGCTGACCATATAAACGAAGAAGAGCAGAATGCCACCATTCACCAGGCGAGTCGCCAGGCTGACATCCGGCATCCAGAACAGGCCACGTGCAATCAGAATGACACTGAGTGCCGTATAGGCAAACTGCGGCCAGATCAGATGGCCGTAGAAGCCGTTCTGGCGGGTTTTGCGGGTCACTTTATAGCTCGGCTTGGTATGCCGCGAACGCAGTGCAATCCAGAGCGCCTGGGTGTAGGTCGGCCAGTGGCCGATCCAGTATTGCCACATACGCACCAGATGCGTGATATTACCCTGCGCCAGGATCACATAATAGAGCATACTCACAACGATCCAGGGGAAGAGCGCCGAACCCTCGATCGGAATAAAATCGCCCGTCAATAACGACAGAAGCGGTGTGAGCATGAGCAGTGGGGTAAAGATCACCGACGAAATGTAAAACAATCCCAGCTCGGTATACTGCAGCCGCTGACGCAATGTTAGCCCGGGGCGCCGCAGTGGATTGTTAAACAGAAAAAAACGCCAGGTATCGGCAGCCCAGGTACCGCGTTGCTTGAGCAAGCCGGGAAGATCATCGGGCGACAGCCCAATTGTCAGCACTTCGTTATGGTAAGCTGAGCGAAACCCTGCCGAATGTAGAAAGTACGAGGTTGTCATATCTTCTACAATATTCCATGTCGAAAAGCCGCCAATCGACTGGAGTGCCGCGATACGCCACACCACACCACTGCCGCACGAGAATGCCGCACCGCTCCCATTGCGCCCCGGTTGCAGAATATCGTAGAAGATGCGATCGCGATTCCCGAAGGGATCGCCATGGGGCGTAAACGCCTCTTTGGGTGTCTGAACAAAAGCGAGTTTTTCATCACGGAAGTAGCCGACCGTCTTCTGCAGGAACTCGGGGTGGATCAACTCATCGGCATCCTGCGTCAGAATGAGCTCGGCCTGGGGGAAATGAATCGCCAGATGGGCCAGCGCCGAGTTTAGATTGCCAGCCTTGGCATCCTTGCGGGCGCCGAGGTGATAGCGAACCCCATGCAGCGCTGCCAGCTGGCGAACCTCGGCGCGATGGCCGTCGTCCGAAATCAGAATATAGAGTTTCTCGGCCGGGTAGTTGAGCGCCTTCAGGCCCAGTACCGTCCGCTCGAGGATCTCAACCGGCTCGCCATAGGTTGGTATAACCGCGGCAATCGCCGGCAATCGGCCGGGCAATGGCGGTGCAACACGTGAATTGTGCGGCGTGATCTGGTTGATATAGTTGACCGTCATAACGAAGAAGCAGCCGCTGAAACCAAGAAAATGGATTACACTCACCAGCGAGGGGTGTGCTTGCAGCACCATGAAGCTATGCAACAGGTATGACTGGCCAACAAAGATCATAGCGGCACCGATCAACCGCAGTGGCCAGATGCCCCGAAACACCTCGGGGATCCATAATGCCGCCACCACCAGGCCGACCAGCACGAACATGGCAGGGCGTGGCCAGAGATACGGCCAGACCAGGGTGTTGTAGTGAATCTGCAGCAGTAGACTCAGGCCAAGCAGGGCAATAATCAGTGCCTTCAGCGGCACGCGTCGCGGCTCCGGCGACGCCGTTTGCCGTATCGGGCTTTGTATGTGTTGTATCTGCATAACAACCTATCTACCGCAATACGGCGCGAAAACTATTTGTTGGTGATGGGAGGTGCCACATACA
>CALLZL010000209.1 GCA_937859575.1 uncultured Chloroflexota bacterium | reverse complement strand
TATCGCCATCGCCACGCAGCATGACACGCGCTCCGGCAGCGCGTATCTCTTCAATCAGATCGGCATGGCGTGGCCGATCGAGCACGAAGACCATCAGATCGCGCACTTCTTTCTTCTTGGCGCGTGCCACGAGTGCCAGTGTCCAGGCAGCCGGGGCATCCATGCATTCCGGCACAAGCGCAGCGGCGGCTTCGCGATTAACGACGATCTTCTCCATGTAGGCGGCCGGTGTCGGCGACCACATGCTGCCGCGTGGGGCAAGCGCGGCAACCGAAATAGCCCCCGAACGCCCCTGAGCCAGCATGGTGCGGCCATCGATCGGATCGACCACCACATCAAGCGCCGGCCCTTTGCCGCTGCCAACCTGCCGGCCGCTGGCAAGGCGTGAGCCACCACCGGCCCGCCACTCTTCGCCAATCACTATCGTGCCGTCGATTTCGAGCATGTCGAGCGCCAGTGCCATTGCATCCGCTGCCGCAGCATCCGCTTCGTCGCGACGCCCAAGCCCCATCCAGCGCCCGGCGCTGACGGGGGGGGCTTCGGTGGCCCGCCCCAGATCGAGGCCCAGGTTCCGGCTAATGATCTGCTCACTCATCGAGGGCCTCCAGCAGGTTATCGGCTTCCCAGGCGAGCATACCGCCCTGGAGCAGCACGAGGTTGCGATAGCCGCGTTCGTGCAACACGGCAGCGGCACGCATACTGCGCCGGCCGCTACGGCAGGCCAGCACCAGTGTTCGATCTCGCGGGAGATCGGGGGTCTCGGTTAGTAGTGTACCAAGTGGTATCAGTCGCGATTGGGGAATATGCCCCTGACGATATTCACGCGGCTCGCGCACATCAACGACCAGCGGCGGATCGGGGTGGCGCAGGCGTTGCCAGAGCTTGCGCGGCAGAATCTGTGGCGGTACCGGCGGCACCGGCATACCGGGAGTAGTGCGCGGCAGCGCAAAGGTGCGCTTCGGCAGATTCTGGCATTCGCGGAAGGCACGTACTTCACATTCGTAGATACAGATCGCCGGATCGATCACCCGGTAAAAGAGATGAGCGACGGCCGCATCGATATCTTCAAAATGCATCGGCTGCACATTAGCGGTAAACCCGGTCGTGGTCATGAGTTCGAGTACCGGGGCACGTACCTGGGTAAAATAGACATCACCACTCCGATTGCGGCAGAACCGAACAACACTTTCGAGCATGTGAATGCCGCTGATGTCGCAGTGTTGCACGCTCTGCATGCTGAGCAACAGGAAACGCTGATCCGGATAGTGTTCGAACTGACGGCGGATCGTCTCTTCGACGTGATTGACGGCACCGAAGTAGAGATCACCGAGGATATCAACGACCGCCAGTTGTGGGCATTGTGGTTTCCCCGGCTGGTGGATCCAGTAGCGAAATGCCACATCGGGCAGCACAGTATGTACCTGTGGTGCGCTCGTCTGCAGAATATAGTAGCCGAGCGACATGAGAACACCAGCGAGGACGGCGAACTGCAGCGGCAGGAACAGGGTAGCGATCAGGGTGACCACCATGATTGTTGCATCACCGCGCGAACTGCGCCAGATACGCTGCATTCCCCGAGTGTCGATCATGCTATAGGCGGTGAGCAAGAGTGCACCGGCCAGCACGGCACGTGGCAGATGCTCGGTGAGTGGGCCGAACAGCAGTACAGCGATCAATACGAACAGCGCCGAGAAGATTGAGAAGATGGCGGTGCGTGCGCCGGCACGGTAGGCAAGCGCTGAGCGGTTGAACGATCCCGACGATGGGTACCCCGAGAAGATACCGCTAATGATGTTGGCAAGCCCCTGGCCGACAAACTCCTGGTTGCTGTCGAGCCGTTGCCCGGAATAGCCAGCCAGCGAACGGGAGATCGATGCCGATTCGACCAGGCCGATAACGGCGATCGCCAGTGCGCCATTGGCAAGCTGGCCGATGAGATCGAGCGAAAGTGCCGGGAAGTGGGTGATCGGTGGCAGGCCGACCGGCAGCATACCAAGCACCGCACCGCCGGCCTGTTCGAATCCCAGCATCCAGGCGGCACCGCTGACCGCGACGATACCGATCAGCATCACTGGGGCACGCGGGCGCAGCCGCTGTAACCCCAGAATTAGCCCGATTGTTGCGATGCCAACCAGCAACGATGGAAGATGGGTGGTGGGGATCTGCGGTGCAATAGCGACAACCGCCGCGATCAGGCCGGGTGTTTCGGGCCGGGCGACGCCCAGAATGACATCAAACTGGTTGGCGATGATCAACACACCGGCACCGGCAGTAAACCCGACCGCCACCGAATCGGAGACGAAGTTGACCAGCATGCCGAGGCGCAGCAGCCCCATGCCGAGCCGGATGATACCGGCCATGACGGCAACCAGCGCGGCGGCAGCAATATATTCGGGGGTACCAGGAGCAGCCACACCCACAATCACCGAAAGGGTCAGGATCGAGGCGGTATTCGTCGGGCCACTGTGGAGATGGGATGACGAACCCCAGAGTGCGGCAATAATCGGTACCACCATCGCCGTATAGATGCCCATCGCCGGTGGCAGGCCGGCCAGGAGCGGGAAGGCGATTGCTTGCGGTAACAGCACGATACCGACCGTCAGCCCGGCTATCAGATCTGGGCCAAGGTGTTCGCGTCGGTAATCACGAAGAAGGCGGACCGGCCGAAGCAACAGCGTCGACGCAGCCCTGAGGATCGTGAGCATCGGCTTGCCTCGTACTGTGTGATGTGGTGGCCGGTTGGCCGGCCACACCAGGTAGTATAGCACTGCTTGCCTGATATGCTGCCCAACCACGTGGCGTCGAGCCGGCAGGTGTAATCGACATGTCATCCATATGCGGCTCTGGCGATTGACCCTGGCGGAGCCAACTGTCTATAATTCAGACAGATGTTCAAAGGAGGCGCTATGACTGCGTTGTTTGTTGCTCTTGGCATTATGGTACTAGCGTTATTGGCGTTGTTGCTCTGGTTTGTGCCACATCTCCTGCAGCAGCAGGCGTCGCGGGTTGCCAGTGAAACATCCCAACTGCGCGAGATGCTGTTTGATGTTCTCAACGAGCAGGAAGCAGTTGCCATGCGTCAGAGTCAACTCGGCGCATCGCTGACCAGCTTGCAGACACGCATCGAAGCGTTGACACAGACGGTCGGAAGTTCGCATGGTGGTGATCGGTTGAGCGAGGCAAATGCCGCGCAACTTGAGCAGCGTCTTGGCGAAATGCAGGCCCAGCTTCAGCACTGGCTTGAACTGCGCCAGCGTGATAGCCAGGTGCGTAGTGCACAGGATAACGAAGCCTGGGCGAATCTGATGAGCCTGTTAAGTGTGATCCAGGAGCGAGTCGGCGCACTGTCGCGCGATCGGGCAACGGCGATGGCGGCGGTCCATGCCGGGCAGTTGCTCGATGAACTCGAACGCGAGATGCAGCATATGCGCTCGATTTCGGATGATATTGCCGTCTTGCAGCAGCGTCTGCGCCATTCGCTCAATGATTCCGAGCTGACCATGCCGGCCCGCCCGCCGCGAGTGTCGCGAGCTGCCAGCAGTAATCTGTTGCCGTAGGGACGCTATGAGCATTATTGTGATCGACCAGCAGGTGGTGCATTACGAGATCATCGGCCGTGGCCGGCCGGTGCTGTTTCTGCATGGCTGGCTTGGCAGCTGGCGCTACTGGTTTCCTACCATGAGTGTGATTGGCCGGCAGTTTCGCACCTACTCATTCGACTTCTGGGGCTTCGGCGATTCGCGGCGCACGACAACCGATGAGACGATCCAGAATTACTCGGATCAGGTGATTCGTTTTCTTGATGAGTTGGGAATCGACAAGGTGCCGCTGGTCGGGCATTCGATGGGCGGAATGGTGGCACTGAAAACCGCGATCGACCATCCGGATCGAATCAGTAGTGTGGCTGCCGTTGGAGCACCGATTGTCGGCAGCTCGCTTTCGCCGTTGCTGAAGCTGACACGCCAGCCGCAGGTGGCCTATGCCTTTGCCCGCTTGCCCTGGTTGCGCCGCTTTATGTTTCGCCATTTCCTCGGTGCAACCCGCGACCCGGCCGTCCACGAAGTGCTTGATGATAGCGTCAAAGCCAGCTCAACGACGCTCAACCGGGCGGTGGTGTCGATGGGTAATACCGATCTGCGCCCCGAGCTTGCACAGCTATGCGTGCCGACGCTGATCGTGCATGGCAGCCGTGATGAGATTGTGAATCCCGATCAGGTGCGGTTATTCACAAATCATCCGTTGGCGCAGGTTGAGCTGATCCGCAATAGCCGCCACTTCCCCTTCCTCGATGAGCCGGATCTCTTTCACGATCTGCTGCTGCGCTTCCTCAACCAGACACCACCGCTCCGTGGTGTGCCTTTCACGCTGCGGGAATCGAGCCCGGTCGGCGACTCGGCAATACTGTAGCGTACAGACCCTCGCCTCTGCTTTCGCTTCCTCCTCCGGTGTGCCGGCTTCGGCATACGCGGCAGCCTGGTGGCGGCCATGACTCAGCCCCGAGCCTCACTCGATTTGACGCCTGTTGTATGCAGATCTATACTCCGCACATATGTAAATATCGGCATATGTGTTTTCGTGAAGGAAACGGAAGCCGGCATGAACCAGACAGTCAACCGTTTTCGGGCCGAGTTTTTCAAGGCACTTGGGCATCCGGTGCGGATCGTGATCCTCGAAACCCTCAGCAGTGGTGAGAAGAGCGTTTCGGAGATGCAGGAAGTATTGGGTATCGAGCAGTCGAGTGTTTCGCGGCAACTGGCGTATCTGCGCATACGCGGCATTGTGGATGATCGCAAAGAGGGAGCAGCAGTTTTTTATCGTTTGCGGGATGCAACGGTGCTGCAATTGCTTGATGCGGCACGGACGATCTTCAGCAACCATCTGATCGACACCCAGAACATGTTACAGCAGCTCGCCAGCGATGAGGGAGGGCAGTGATCATGGCGCAGCAACGGATCTATTTTCCGCTGGCGGCTATCTTGCGGCGTGAGTTTGCCGGG
>CALLZL010000208.1 GCA_937859575.1 uncultured Chloroflexota bacterium | reverse complement strand
CGCTCGACGCTGCCTGCGCCTCGTCGCTCTATTCGATTAAGATGGCCTGCCGCTACCTCGAAACCGGCCAGGCCGATCTGATGCTTGCCGGAGCCGTTAGCGCCGCCGATCCGTTTTTCATTCACATGGGCTTCTCGATTTTTCAGGCCTACCCCGGCGAAGGTGCCGCCAGCCGCCCGCTCGACCGCTCGTCACGCGGGTTGTACTCGGGTGAAGGTGCCGGCATGCTGGTGCTCAAACGCTATTCCGACGCACTGCACGACGGTGACCGGATCTATGCCACGATCGATGGCATCGGGCTTTCGAATGATGGTCGCGGCAAGCATCCGTTAACCCCTAACCCGCGCGGCCAGCGGCTGGCCTTCGAACGCGCCTACCGCGAGGCCGGTATTGATCCCGCCGAAATTGATTATGTCGAGTGTCATGCGACCGGTACGCCCATTGGTGATATTACCGAACTCAACTCGATGGAGGCTTTCTTCGGCGCGCATGGCATCAGCCCGCTGATTGGATCGGTCAAGGCCAATTTCGGCCACCTGCTCACCGCTGCAGGCATGGCAAGCGTGATCAAAGTTGCGCTCAGCATGGCATCAGGCCAGATACCCGGCACTATCAATGTTGCGGATGCCCTTGTGTCGCAGGGTGGCACCGTTGGCGGTGATCGTATTGTGCGCAGCACCATCGGCTGGCCGGATCGCGGGCCGATCCGGCGCGCCGGAGTCAATGCATTTGGTTTTGGCGGAACCAATGCCCATCTGATCATGTCGCGCGCCGCGCAGCCTCAGCCGATTGAGACAACCAGACCGCCGGCTCCCGAGCCGCTGGCGATTGTCGGGATGGATGCCCATTTCGGCCCGGCAGCAACCCTCGAAGCCTTTGGTGCGGCGATAGCCTCGGCAACACCACAGTTCATCGCACTGCCCGAACAGCGCTGGAAGGGGATCGAGAGTGCCGGTGAACTCCTTCATCATGCCGGGATCGACCATGCGCCGCACGGTGCCTATATCGACACCTTCGACTTCGATTTTCTGCACTTCCGCCATCCGCCCAACCCGGCCGATCAGCCAATTGCCCAGCAGTTGTTGGCACTCAAGGTGGCCGACCGGGCGCTGCGCGATGCCGGAGTACGTGAAGGCGGCAATGTCGCAGTGCTCATGGCTATGGCAACCGAACTGGCACTGCATCAGTTTCGTGGCCGGGTCGATCTGGGCTGGCAGATCCGCGAAGCCCTGGAGCGCGGTGGTATCGAGCTTGCCGAGAGTGAACTGATCGACCTCGAAACAATCGCCAGAGATAGTGTGCATGTCCCGGCGCTCGTCAACCAGTACACCAGTTTTATCGGCAATATCATGGCTAGCCGGGTTGCCTCGCTCTGGGATTTCTCCGGCCCTGCACTTACTATCTCGGCCGAAGAACAGTCGGTGGCACGTGCACTCGAAGTAGCCCAACTCTTGCTCACAACCGGCGAAGTCGAAGCCGTCGTGATTGGTGCCGTTGATCTGGCCGGTGGCTTCGAACATGTGCTACTGCGTCATGGGCTGCAGGGGGTGTGCAGCGGCGATACACGATCCAGCCTCGACGCCAACGGCGGCGGTTGGCTGGTGGGCGAAGGTGCCGGTGCGATTGTCTTGCGCCGGCGCGCCGATGCGATTCGCGATCACACCCGAATCTATGCGACGATCGACGGCCTGGCCAGTGCGCATGACAGCGAGCAGAGGGCGACTGCCGCCCAACTTGCGTTGCAAGCAGCCGGGATCAGGGCTGCCGATGTTGGCTATCTCGAACTCAGTGCCGCCGGCGATCCGGCCACCGATGCCGCCGAGCTCAGTGCCCTGCGTGCGGTGTATTCCGGTGATCATGCAGCGCACTGCGCCGTCGGCAGCGTCAAGACGATCATTGGCCATACGTTCGTTGCCGCCGCAATGGCAAGTATCATTAAAACTGCGCTGTGTATCAGCGGTCGCTATCTGCCGGGGTTTGCCGGGTTCACAACCGCCCGTGAGCCACAGATCTGGAACCAAGGGCCGTTTTATGCTCCGATCGATGCCCGCCCCTGGTTGGCGCATGGTGCCGAGAGACGCCGTGTCGCAGTGGTGAGCTGCGCCGGTGGCGGCAGCTACACCCAGATCGTCCTTGGCGAACATCGTACCGTTTCGGCCGAACGCCGCACCCCGACCGCCGTCGAACCACCGATTCTGGTGCCATTACAAGGTGCCGATGTTACCGAACTGCAGACACAACTCGATACGCTCGACCAGCAACTGGCCACCGGTACGAGCTTGATCTCGCTGGCGGCCGAACGGATCGCCGCCTATGTACCACAGCGCCGCGATGGGCTCGCCATGGCGCTGGCCGGGCGCAACAGCAGCGAGCTACGCCGTGAGATCGCGATGGCACGCTCCGCGATCATAACCGCACTGGCGCAGGGTGGCGAGTGGCGCACCCCGGCCGGCAGTTGCTTCAGCGCCCGCCCGCTCGCCCGTGAAGGCGGCGTTAGCTTCGTCTACCCCGGCGGTGCCAGTGTAGCCCTGGGGGCCGGGCGCGATCTCCTGCTGCTCTTCCCCGAGCTCCACGA
>CALLZL010000207.1 GCA_937859575.1 uncultured Chloroflexota bacterium | reverse complement strand
ATCACCGAGGACATGCTGCGCTACGTGGAGCCCTGGAAGCGCTTGGGCGAGCGACTGCACCCCAGCGAGTACGCGGCGCGCTTCCCAGGCAGTGCGGCGGCCTTCGACATCATCCGTAACGACCGGCCCTTCGCGACCTTCCGCTCGAAAGTGGAGGGGGCAATCGGCGCCGGCCGGCTTGACGAGGTGCTGGTCCTGCTGCGCGGGCGGCCGGGCGAACTGGCCCGCCGGCTCGACCACCTGCTGCGCCGGGCCGAGCAACCTGATGCGGTCGTGCAGGCCTTCGGCGACGTCGCCGCGCAGGTCTCGACCCCGGTGCTGCTCCAGAGCCTGGCCCACTTCGCCCAGCGGTCGGTGGGTCACCCGCTGCGCAGCTTCTTCCCCAAGGGCGAGGTCGCCAAGGCCCAGGTGATGGCCAACACGCTGCCGCCGCTCGACGCCGGGCTGTGCGCGGGGGTGGTGGCGATCTGCCGCGAGACGCTGATCAACCGCTTCCGCGAGCGGCCGCCGCTGGGTAAGGTGTTTGTCGACGAGCGGCTGCGCGACTACCCGGTGCCCCTGACCCAGCGCTCGGCCAGCAAGGCCCTGCGGACGATTCCGCGCGGTTCGCGGCTGTCGCTCGACGCGGGTGGCACGCTGCGCTTCTTCCTCTGGTGGAAGGAGGGCGAGGTCAACGGCAAGTCGACCGGGAGGGTTGACATCGACCTCTCGGCAGTGCTCTACAACGCCGACTGGCGCTACGTCGAGCATATCTCCTACACCAACCTGAAGTCGGAGAAGTACCGCGCCGTCCACAGCGGCGATATCGTCACCGCGCCGAACGGGGCCTGCGAGTTCATCGACCTGGACATTGAGTCGTTGGTGCGCTACGGAGGGCGCTATGTGGTGTCGGCGCTCAACTCCTTCTCGGGCCAGCCCTACTGCGAGCTGCCGGAGTGCTACGCCGGCTGGATGCTGCGCCGCGCTCCGCAGTCGGGCGAGGTGTTTGAGCCGCAGACGGTGCAGCAGAAGATCGACGTCGCGGCCAACACACGCATCTGCATCCCAGTGATCCTCGACCTGGTGGCGCGCCAGGTGATCTGGGCCGACCTGGCCCTGCGCCGCAACCCGCGCTGGTTCAACAACGTCGAGGGCAACCAGAAGGGCATGCTGCTGATGGGCCAGGCGCTGACAAGTCTGGTCAAGCCCGACCTGTACGAGCTCTTCACGCTGCACGCGGCGGCGCGCGGCACGCCGGCCCCGCGCGGGGCGGCGAAGATGGTCTTCGCGCCTGACGGCACGGTGACGCCCTTCGACATCGGCGTCATCCTGGCCGAGTATTTGTGAGCCGGCGATGGACGTAACGACCGCCTGGGAGTTGTTTATCGCCGGCTTCACCGACTCGGGCCACGCGCGGCATCACGCAACTCGCTTTCGGGCCGGGCCGTTGGAGGCTGTCCGTTTCGCCGCCGGCGAGCTGAGCGGCACGCCCTTTGAGGAGTTCTTCGTGCGGGACTGCGACCCGGCCGCAGCCCTCGCTGCCGTTGCCGCACACCAGCCGCTGCCCCGTCATTACCTGACGGTGGTGGAAGACAGGTCTGGCCTTCGCGAGACCTACGAGCGTGGCGGCTACCGCCTCGACGATACCGAGACGCTGATGGTCTGCGATCTGGCGGTGCTCGCGCCGTTGACGCCCTCACCAGGAGTAACCCTGCTCTGTGAGGAGGAGGCGGACTGGCACAACCGCAACGATCCCCAGGGCACACGGTGGGCGCTGCCCGAGAACCTGGCCGACCCGCGCATGGCCCACTACGCGATCGTGCGCGACGGGCAGCTCATGGCGCGTGGCCGCAACCTCTGGCTGAACGCCCGGCAGAGCTATGTCAGCCGGGTCTACGTCGCCGAGGCGTGGCGCGGCCAGGGGCTGGCGCGGGCGCTGATGGCGCGCCTGCTGGCCGATGACAGCGCCAGGGGCGCGCGCTGGAGCGTGCTCACCGCCTCGCGCATGGGCGATCTCCTCTACGCGGGGCTGGGCTATCGTGTGCTGGGCACGATCCTGATCTTCGAGCCGAACGAGGGCAGCGTCGCTGAGGCAGAGGGAGGAGACGGATGACCGATCACGTCACACTGCGGCCCATCGCCGATGGCGACCTACCGATCCTGTTCGAGCAGCAGCGCGCGCCGGCTGCGGTCTGGATGTCCGCCTTCACCGCCAAGGATCCGTCCGACTGGGAGACCTTCCGCGCTCACTGGGCGAAGGTGCTGGCCGACCCGAACGTGACCAACCGTACCATCCTGGTGGACGGCCAGGTCGCCGGCTCGATCGCCTGCCACGCCTGGTTCGGCGAGCCGGAGGTCAGCTACGGGCTGGGGCAGGAGTTCTGGGGCCGCGGCATCGCGACGCGGGCGCTGGCGCTCTTCCTCGCCGAGGTGCCGACCCGGCCAATCCACGCCCGCATCGTCAAGGACAACGTCGCCTCCCAGCGGGTGCTGGAGCGCAACGGCTTCACCATCTACGGCGAAGATCGTGGCTTCGCTGAGGGGCGCGGTGCCGAGGTCGAGGAGTGGCTGCTGGTGCGTCACGCGCAGTGACCGCTATACGGTGAGCAGCCGTCCAAACTGCTCGGGCGCCACGGCCTGCGCCGACCCGGCGACAAAGGCTACGTGGCAGCGGTGGCAGTACCAGGACTGCTGCCAGCGCGCGATCTGGCGGTTCCATTGCTCGCCGGCCTCGCGTCGCCGGCGCTCGCCCAGATGCACGATGCCGACCGTGATCATGACGGCAATCAGCGCACCGACGCCAGCGACGCCAGCGAAGATGCGCTCAGCCGCGCCGCTGGTAAACGCCGCCTCGAAGGTCTGGCCCTGCAGCCCGACGATGACCGTAGTGATCATGCAGCTCGCCGGCAGGCTGAGCAGGAGCAGGCCGAGGAGCAGCACGATGATCAGCCAGCCGCCGCCGGGCTGGCGCGGCGGCGCCAGCAGTTGCGCCAGGTTGGTGCGGGCGACCCCGGCGGCCGGCACCAGGTCGGCCGTGATCACGCGCACCTGCTGCGTGCCGCCGGCGACGATCGCGGCGACGCGCTGGGTGGCCTGGGGCGAGCGGCAGCAGGGGCAGACGGGCTGGCTGGACATGGCGCACCTCTCTCAGATGCAGAGCTGAGCGGCTGCGAGGCTCGGTCAGAGTGAAGCCAGCCTCTCTACAGGTTCCGTGTAGAACGATTGTACGACACGTGTCAAGATCCCTTTTCAGTTCGCCAGAATCAGCTTCGTGGATGGCGCCGCATCTCTCCAAACGAGTCGAGTTGGCAGCACAAATCTACTTGCCTATTGAAGAAAACTCTTGATTTCGCACCTACGATGATACGTCTTTTTTTACCAGATTGCATAACTGTAATGCGATTGTTCTCTCCGTAGGTTATACTGGGCGTAAGAGTCGCTCCTGTCGCTCAGGTCGCAATTCGTCGTGAGGGGCGTCCCAATGAATCAGATCGAAATCGAACGATTGCTCGCCCCATATCCGGACATGTTGACGGTTGGGGAAGTCGCTGCTGTGCTACGCGTGCATCCTCGCTCAGTGCAACGATGGGCTCAGCAGGGGCGTTTCGCGGTCGTGCGAGCTGGACGTACATATCGTATTCCACGTACGGATGTGCTCCGCTGGATGCTTGGTGAAGAATCAACGACTCACGCAGCCGAGAAAAACCGTTGAGGGGAAGTTTCTTCGTGATGCCTGTCATTCCTTACGATAGGGGATGGTGGCTACTTGTTTCTTGAGAGCCGATATGAGCATTCCGCAGCCAATTCATCCTTTTCCCGCCCGTATGGCGCCGTCAATCGCACTGAAACAAGTTCGGCAGCTGCCAACTGGTTCAGTTGTGCTTGATCCGATGATGGGTTCAGGTACGGTTGTCCGAGCTGCTTCAGACGCAGGTCATCGAGCCATAGGCCGAGATGTTGATCCGCTCGCGGTGTTGATGACCCGAGTGTGGACGACACCAGTTGATACCCAAAATCTGCTTGCTCGCGCCGAAACGCTTGTTGAGGAGGCTCGTTCACTTCGGCAGGAAGAAATAACACTTCCTTGGATTGATGAGGATGCTGAAACATCTCAATTCATCGAATACTGGTTTGCACCTCCTCAGCGCGAACAACTACGGCGCTTGTGTGTCCTTCTCGCGAACTCGCGTTACCCTGAAGGCGATGCACTTCGTATTGCACTCAGCAGGACAATCATCACGAAAGATCATGGAGCCTCGTTGGCGCGTGATGTGTCGCATAGTCGCCCACATCGGGCGTTTGAAAACAATGCATACGATGTATATTCTGGATTCTTGCAGGCCACCAAGCGGCTCGCGAAGCGATTCGAACAGGAGCCTCCACGCGGTAATGCTCATATAGCGCTTGGTGACGCGCGCCAATTAGAAATCGATGACCGTTCGATCGATGCTGTTATTACCTCGCCGCCATATCTTAATGCCATTGACTACTTACGTGGGCATCGTCTATCGCTTGTATGGCTTGGCCACCGAGTTGGCAACATCCGCTCGATCCGAGCGGACAGTATTGGTGCCGAGCGCGCACCGGATGCGAACGTAGATACAACGCTTGCGGCTCGTGTGATACGGCGAATGGGCATTACCAATCAGTTGCCGCCTCGTCAACAACGCCTCTTCGAGCGCTATGTTCTCGACCTCGCAGCGATGTTGGGTGAGATTCATCGCGTGCTCAAAATAGGAGGCCGGGCAGTCTTCGTTCTTGGCAACTCGTGCGTGCGAGGCGTATTTGTTCGCAACTCGGCAGCGGTATCGACGTTAGCAAGGGAATTTGGATTCGAATTGAGACATCGCTCCTACCGGAATCTGCCTGAGTCACGCCGGTATCTTCCGCCGCCAACGGCCAATAGTGCCTCGGGCATTGAGCGCCGCATGCGGAAGGAGGTCGTGCTGACCTTCACGCGCGCGTGATCCGTGACGTCTTCCTGGAGTGCATCGTGCCAACATCTCGCCCCTCAGCTGAAGTGATTGATCGTGCGTACCAGCGAGTTCTCGCCGGTGAGCCCGATGCCCCCTCCGATTTGATTGCGCTTCTCCTCGATCCTCTGATCGCGTCGCTGACACGCAAGTTTCCTACCCTGCCCGATCCCAACCTCATCGTCGATACCGCCACGGACTCGCTCTTCCGGTTGGTTCAGGAGCCTACTCACTTTCATCCCGAGCGTAGTACGCTCTGGAACTATCTGGTGATGGATGCCCTCGGCGACCTCCGGAATGCTTGGAAGAAAGAGCGCCGCCGCCTGAACCGCGAGCAGGCTTTCGACCCTGTCGCACATGACCGTCCAGATGGGAATAGTGATGTGGAGGGAGCAATCATTCGCAAACTGGCGCCCGACGGATTGCCCGAAGGCGCCGATGTATCGGAGCTCATCGCACAACTTCGTGCCGAGATAACAAATCCACAGGACTGGCAGGTCGTGATGTTGATGGCAGGTGGAGAGCGAAAAACTGAAGCCTATGCTCATGTGCTTGGCATCGCTGATCTGCCGCCTGTAGATCAGCGTCGGCGCGTCAAGCAGGCAAAAGACCGTCTTCGGGTCATGCTAAAGCGGCGGGGAGCGACCTTCAATGAGCAGTAATTCTTCTGATGCTTTGGCGCGAGCGGCTCGCCGCGCAGAACAACAACCCTTCTTCCTTGCCGGTGTTCTGGCAGCATACCAAGATGCCAATCGCCTCGATGATGTAGCCCTGGCAGCGCTTCTTGGTTGTCAGGCTGCTGATCTGACACGGTTGGCGCTCTGTCGACGCCCTGCAACTGAGCAGGCACGATTTCTTGCTGACATTGATCATCTTGCTCAGCGCTTCCAACTTCGCGGCGACCAACTGGCGATGATCATCCGGCAGGTTGATGCGCTTGCAGCGATCCAACGGCAGTTGCAGGTTTCCGACACTGGGGCTGGAATGTTACGGGCAGCACGCGACCATGAAGAGCCTACGGCGACAGATGAGGATGGTCAGCATGGTTGAAGGCTGGCTCGCACGGGCAGCGGAGCACTTTTGGGAGGCTGTTGGAGGGCCGATCGCGCCCCCGCGGGACCTTTCTCCCGTCATAAGCCGTCCATTTCCCCTCAGTATGATCACGCTTCCGGCGCTTGATATTGCCAAGGTTGAGCGCTGGTTTGCTGAGCGCAGCGTGCCCTACCGGTTTCTCTGCCAAAACCGCGCCCTGTGCGGCTGCATCATTGCGGCGCGTGGCTACGGCATGCTCTTCATCGATGCGAATGACGCTGCTGCTGAGCAACGCTTTACCGTAGCGCATGAAGTCGCCCACTTTCTGCTCGATTATCTCGATCCGCGCCAGGAAGCGATTGAACTGCTGGGCAACCTCATCTTGCCCGTGCTCGATGGAGAGCGAGCGCCAACTGCTGAGGAGCGTATCCATGCCGTTCTGGGACGCGTGAAGCTCGGCTTCTACCAGGATATGATGCCGCGAACTGCACAGGGCAGTATTGATCAGGGGGCCATCCTGCGGGCAGAGGATCGCGCCGACCGCCTCGCACTCGAATTGCTTGCGCCAGCTGCAGATGTTCTTGCCGCCGCGACAACTGTGACCAGTACACCATTTGAGCGGGCACGAGAGCTGACTGAGCTGCTGGAACAGCATTATGGGTTGCCGCTCGTCGTAGCCCGGGCGTATGCGGCATCGCTCGCAAAACAAATTTCCCGACCGGCGGTGGCTGAGTGGTTTGGGCGCTGAGTCGCACTTCGCTCAGCGCTGCGGAAGATATGGTGAGTGCCCAGATGAGCGACCGGTATCGAGTTGTAACCTCCCGCGTGGGAACCCTTTTCGAAAGACGAGTCGCACTTACGTGAGCGCGGTGGAAGAATAAACAGAAGCGCAACACGACGAGAACGTTCGCTGCGGAGGATGCGATGACGAACGCGCCAAGGAACACGAATAATCAAATCAATGAGACAGATCTTATTATTGGCGATGAGACGTTTGCCGCCGCATATGGGGAGTCGCTCAGCGCGACCCTTGACATCGACTCATGGCAGACCGGTGGGGATCTCGAAGGTCTCTACGAGCGCCTCGAGCTTGAGGTCGAGAGCGCAGTAGCGACGGAAAACGCGGTGCGTGATGACATCCGCCGCAAGGTCTTCCCCAACCTCCGAAACCGCAGTGTGGCCTCCACTCACACGGGGTGCTATCGTGTCACTCCTGCTGACCTGCAAAATGTCCATCGCAAGCTGCTCTTCAACGGTGCGGTTGAGGCATGTGATGGAACGAGTGTGGAACACGATACGCTGCCTGTGACCATCACGCAGATCGGTATCTGTCTTGTCTCATATCAGGGTGATCAGGGGTCCTGGGCCCAGCGCCTCTACCGTCGTGATCTGCGAGCAAGTACGGGGAACGCACTGGATGATCTGATGGCACTGTTGGAGAATCGCGCCCAACGGGGCAATACCGATAACGATGAGCGAGGGCGTCTGAGCGAGTTGGCCCGCCGCGGCATTATGACCTACGCGGAGCGTGCGATTCTTGCGCGCAAATCCCAGGCGCTGTGGCGAGTCGGTCATGGCAATCCAACGCCTTATGAACTGCTGACCGGCTCTGGCAGCATGCCCCTGCTCGTCCGAAGCCTGGAGGTCATGCGAGAGCTTGTTCTCAATCACCGCAAGATCCTCTTTGTCCCCAGTGCGCCACGCGACCGCCTCCTGCTCACGCTGGGACAGGCGCTCTATCCACTCGAGTTCCTGGTCGTCGAACATCTCGAGCGGCGCATGATGTCGGTGGTCGATAACGGCCACTACGGCAAGGAATACCAAGCACAGGCTGAGGAGTTCTGCAGGGAGGTTGGCCCGAAGCTTGTCGTCGGGGTCTATCGAGCATCAGCGGCTGCGCCCCCCTACATGTTCTTCGCTCATGCTGACTTCGCCTGTGAGGCGGCCATGATTGCGATGGCTGACAGCGTCTTGCAGGAGCACCGCGGCTTTCCAACGCTGATCGACCTGGCCGACATGATCTGTCGGACGACCTTCGGCAACGACATCTTCAATAGTGCGGTCCAGATGGCCTACGCCCACGCCGGCGAGCCGTTTCGTTTCCTGAACGAGCGGATGACGCGGGCGTAGGCTTCTACTGGAAAGGAAGAGTTGATGAACCAGATGAGCTTTGATTCGCTGAACGAGAACGCCGTTGCTGCTGACGGCCACAGCGATGACCTCTTCACTGCTCCGCCATCCGATGTCTTCCACTCGATCGAGGCCGATGCCGAAGCGGCTGGCGGCGAGTGGAAAGAGCCAGCGGCGTATGAGGGCTCCGTCGGACGCACCATGTTCGATACGCCATCGAGTGAGGACAACAGCATCACCGTCCTGCTGCCGCGCGAGAGCATGGATCTTGTGCCTGCCCAGTCGCTTGTGCGCATCAAGAGCGTCCAGGACGGCCGTGACTACCTGGGCGTCGTGATCAAAGGACCGTTCGCTGAGCCCGATGGCATCCGCGGCGATGCGCCGATCGTCGTGACCACCACGGTCAAGGGTGGGATTTTTATGCCGAAGTGCCACGGCCGTGTGCAGGTCGACCTGCTCGGCGAGGAGGACAACGGTGTTCTCGTGCCACCGCGCTTCCGCCCCTTGCCGAACAGCCCTGTCTTCGCCCTCGATAGCGCAGAGACCGAGGCAGTACTCAAAGTGCAGGGCGACATTCCGCTCGGCCTGGCAGTTGGTCACGAGGAGCTTCAGGTCAACATTCCTGCTGACCGTAAGTCGGTACTGCCGCGCCACATCGGCATTCTCGGCACCACCGGCGGTGGTAAGTCGACGACGGTGTCAGGCCTGATCAACAGCTTTCAGCGCGCCGGCATCGCCACGGTGCTGATCGACACCGAGGGCGAGTACACGATGATTAACGAGCCGACTGCTGACAGGGGCATGATCGCTGCTCTCGATCGTAGGGGGCTCCAGGCTGCCGGTGTCCATGGAACCCACATCTATCATCTTGTTGGTCGTGGTTCATCCAACATGAAGCATCCGCGTCGCAGGCAATTCTGCCTGCATTTCTCCAGCCTCTCTCCATATGTCGTCATGGAGCTCCTCAACTTGCCGGATGCTCAGCAGCAACGGTTTCTGAAAGCTTATGACATCACGAAGCGCGTTCTTGGCGATCTCAAGATATCGCCGGCAAATGATGAGGAGAAAGCGAAGTTCATCGAGCTCGATGAGATGGAGCGGGGCTACCCGCGCATGACTCTGGCCAACCTGATTGATATTGTCCAGGCGTGTGAGCGGATCGCTGATAAATCGGACAACATCGCCTTCTACTCCGCTCAATTCAAGAACCGGGGAGACGAAGTTCTGCGCGCTGTGCGGGCCATCTTTGACGGCAAGTCCGACAATGTCTCCAGCTGGCGAGGTCTCTGGGGGAAGCTCGGGCGCATTCGGCGACTGAACATCTTCGACAACGCAGAAGCACAGCCTCTTGATTACCAGGCGCTGACGACGCCTGGCCAGGTGTCGATCATCGATCTGAGTGATACCGACTCCCCGATCATCAATAACCTCGTCATTGCGGAACTACTGCGGGGTATCCAGATCCAGCAGGACGTGAACTACGAGGAGGCCGAGAAAACGAACGCTCAGCCTGGGAGAACGATGATTGTGATCGAAGAGGCCCACGAGTTCCTCTCTGATGCACGCATCAAGCAGATGCCAACGCTTCACGAGCAGGTCGCCAGGATCGCTCGCCGTGGCCGCAAGCGCTGGCTCGGGCTCACCTTCGTCACGCAGCTGCCGCAGCATTTGCCCGACGAGGTGCTGGGGCTGATCAACAACTTCATCCTGCACAAGATCTCCGACGCCGGCGTGATCAATCGACTCAAGCGGTCGATCGGCGGCATCGATGAAGGGCTCTGGTCCCGGCTGCCGAGCCTGGCCCCTGGTCAGGCCATCGTCTCGATGACGAGCATGGCGCGGCCGCTTCTGGTCGCTATCGACCCGACACCGTGCAAGCTCAGAATGGTGGACTAAACGCTGTCGGGCTGACGGTCGTTGGAGGTATGAAGGATCGCTACATGATCAAACAACCCGCCTATTTCGAGCAAGTCCGTTTGCAAGCAGCAAAGCGCTGGCAGCAGTTAGAGGCTGATCCAGATCTTGCTGCACCATGGCACCAACTCTTCAAGCAGGTGCAGAGTCCGCGCCATGTTCTTTCTGAGTTGTTGCAGAATGCGGACGATGCTGGTGCGACTGAGGCATCTGTTCGATTCGAAAAGGGCGTGTTTGTCTTTGAGCATAACGGCGAGGATTTCACTGAGGACAACTTCGCGTCACTCTGCCGCTTCGGCTACTCAAACAAGCGTCTGCTGCACACGATCGGTTTCCGCGGCATCGGCTTTAAGAGCACATTCAGTCTTGGGGACACAGTCGAGCTATTTACCCCGACACTTACCGTCAGCTTTCACCGCCAGCGCTTCACTGAGCCACGCTGGGTTGTCGCCAATCACGACACAGGTGGCCGCACCCAAATACGTGTCGAGGTAGCTGATAAATCTCGTCGAACACATATAGAGCAGAACCTGAAAGAATGGCTAAGTAGCCCGCTCTCGCTGATCTTCTTCCGACATATTCGGCGGTTGCAGATTGGGAGAGAGGTTGTGCATTGGGAGAGCCTTGGTCAAGGCCCCATTGCCAATAGCCTACGGATGGCCCTTCGTAGCGGACGAGGGTCTACACAGATCACTGAGTATCTGATTATCAAATCTGCACCTGAGGCCTTCCCTCGTGAGGCAATCGCCGAGATCCGCCAGGAGCGAATGGTCGACAAAGAGAGCGACCTCAGCTTCCCAGATAGCACCGTCGAGATTGTGCTCGGCCTAAGTGATCGGCTCTTCGTTGTTCTGCCGACCGATGTTGAGACTAGGCTGCCATTTGCATGCAATGCGCCATTTATTCAGGATCCTGCCCGTCTCAAGATTAAAGACCCAGCGACTTCACCGACCAATCGCTGGTTGTTGGAGCGAGCTGGCCGGTTGGCGGCAAGTTCAATGATCCAATGGCTGCGAACGTCGTCGCTCTCAACCGAGGAGCGTGCGCGCGCATACCAGCTGCTGCCGGATCGCGCCCGGCATGGCGACTCGGTTGGGGAGGCCAGCCGGGCCATTGTTATGCAGGCGTTTGAGAAGACTATCGAGAACCGCCCTCTGCTCCTCACTGATAGTGACGCTGCTGTCAGAGCGAGGCAGTGCGTGATCATACCGCGCGAGATCGCGTCTGTCTGGAGCGTGAAGATCGCTGCGAAGCTATTCGACCCACAGCAGCGCCCCTCGCTATCGCAAAAGATTCGTGAGGAGGATCAGCGGCTATTGGTACAGTGGGAGCTCGTGGAGCGCATTGAGAAATCGGCCATCTTGCGTCTCCTCCAGCGCGAGTCGTTGCCGAGGCCGCAGAACTGGCGTCAACTCCTTGCACTCTGGTCATATGTCGGGTCTGATGTGTCCCGACACCGCAGCGTCAACCATCCCGATAGCCTCCATATCGTGCCAGTGCAGGGAAGTACCGATCTCCATCGTGCGAGGGACATCGTGCGACTGGGCGAAAAGCGGGCGCTCCGCTCGGAGCGGGATTGGCAGTTTCTCGCAAAGCACCTGCGAATCTTAGACAAGCGCTGGCCACAGTTCCTGGCAGAACATCGGCGCGAAGCAGAGAAACGCGGAGATGGCAAGACACTAGAAGCGGCTAGTGCGGCCCAGGATCTGCTCGTTGCAATGGGTTTGGGAGACACCAGCGACTTTAGCAAGGTCATCGGCCAGGTAGCAGAGAAGATCTTCGTCCAGACGGACGTACAGCTTGCTGACTGCGTCCAGCTTGCGCAGATTGCGGCCAAACAGGCAGTCGCGGTCGGCCAAGCGTTTCGCTTTTTCACACGAGACGGCAGACTGCAGCCGAGCGACCAGCCGGTGATCGCTGTGGCCAACGCAGAAGTTGAACGCTTGGTACCAGAGAGCCACCAGGGTAGGTATCTGCTCCACACGGCCTATACCGTGGAATTTGCTTCATGTAGTGCCGATGAGTGGTCAAAGTGGGTCGCGAGCGGTCGCGCGGCCCTCCGATTGTTTGTCCCGTTCGAGAAGCGGGAGTCTCGATACTCTCAGTGGCATGAAATAGAGCGATTTGCCCAGGAGCGAGGGCTCCAAGGAAATCTCGTCAAGCACTATAAGCGGGAAGAGTTCCGTAGCGAGGACTGGGACTTCCCAAAAGCGTTTGTGGAACACTGGCGATCACTTGCGGCTGAGCGCCCAGATCTCTGGCAGACAATTTTTGGGCTCGTTCTACGACAGTCAGCCGACCAGTGGAGCAGTGCGCTGAACGTTCGTCTGGTGCAAGTTGCCCAGCAGGCAAGTCGTCGCCAACTCACGCATGAGCCTCTGCCATCCGCCTGGGTTGTGGGGTTCCGGTCTGTCCCATGCTTGCCGGACACCCGCGGGAATCTGCATCTGCCTGGCGATCTGATGCTCCGGTCGCCGGAGACCGAGCCGCTGCTCGATGTCGAGCCATTCGTCCATAGCCGGCTCGACACGCCTGCCAACCGTCAGTTGCTTGAGTTGTTGGGCGTACGCACGACAGCAAGCGGCCCTGAGCCGCTTCTCGCGAGACTGCGTGAGCTTGCGGCAGCTGCCAGACCATCACTACGTGACGTCGAGCGAATCTATAACCAACTCGATCGGCTCGTTGATACATGCTCTGCTGATGATCTGAGCACAGTTGTCGACGCATTTCAGAGCCAGAAGCTCATCCGCACGGCCGATGGCCACTGGGCAACGGTGGCGAGTGTCTTTCTTCAGCTCGACCACGATGACATCCCCGGCCTGACGGGTATTCATCCTGCGGTGCGCAACCTGGCAATCTGGCAAGAGATCGGTGTCGCAGAGCACGCGACAGCCGAGCATGTGGTTGGCTGGCTCGGTGGGCTACCCACCTACGCGCGGCTGCCAAATGACGATCTTCAGCGCACCAAAGCGGTACTCGCCCGTTACCCACAGCGCATCTGGCATGAGTGTAGTTGCTGGCTCAATCTGGCTGGTGAGCTAGTGCCAATAGCGGCACTGCGCTACAAGCTGACAGACCAAATGCAGGTGCAGCGGGCGCAACTGTACGATCACGTGTGCCGGCAGGTTGCCGACCTCCAGTCACTACCTCGCGAGGTCGTCAACGAGCCAGTCTTTTCTTCGCTGCTTCCACTCGCCCAGCACATCGAGGAGCGTATCGCTCCCACAGCACTAGTTCGTAGTAAACGCGAGCGACATCCCTGGCTGATAACGCTTGCTGGTCTTCTCGAGCGTGTTGAGTTGGCGACGGATGAGGAACAGCGCCACGTTCGTGAACTTGCATCACGCCTTCGGCGCAGTGAGTGGCAAGTTGTCCAACGCCTCGAAGTGCTTCCCTTCCTTGAGGGCGCTCAAGCTGGTCGTTCACATGAGACAGACGTTGCCTGGATAGCGAACTCGTTATATGTCACTCAACTCCCGAAAGCGAAGCTGGCCCGACGTCTTCCTGAGGCGATTGGGATGGTCTTTGGCCGCGATGACCTGATGGCAGCGCTGAGCTATTGTTTTGACCGCACCCCGGCCGAGGTAGAGGCCTATCTTATCGAGAATTTCGTCATCACAGCGCTCGATGTGACCGAGCAGGGCGTGGTTGAGCCTCAGCCCGAGGCGGATTCGGTTGAACGACCAGCACAGAGCGATACGCCCTCGCTCCCTCCTGCGACCAGCAATGCGACTGTTGACAAGCCAGATGAAGAAGGCACTCCTGCGCTGAGGTTTTGGCCACCAGATAGGTCGCATGGGGAGGCTGGGAGTCTAGAGTCAGTAGCAGGCGCTAGCGCTCATAGCGAACCCTTCACGGGTGCTCCGCACTCTACCGCTGCACATCATGGTGAGCCGCGGACCACTGGTACCGATGATGCGCCCAGGCAGCGTAGCAAGCTTCGCACCTATGTGGCTCCGACCGGTCAGAGTAGCGAGGCGGCCAACGCCAAAGAGAATGGACAGGAGCTGGATGCCCGGATAAGCGCGATCGACCGGGCCGGTATCGCTCAAGTGCTTCGATATGAGCGCGAGGCGGGACGCTATCCGCGTGAGATGCCGCACGAGAACCCGGGCTATGACATCGAGTCCTGTGACATTGCTGGCGCGGTTCTGCGTTATATCGAGGTCAAGTCGATCGCCGGACGCTGGGATATCCAAGGGGTTGGCCTGTCGGCCATCCAGTTCAGTCGTGGCCATCTCTTCGGCGAGCAGTATTGGCTCTATGTGGTCGAGCGGGCTGAACAGCTTGACGCGCGGATCTACCGGGTTCAGGATCCCGTACGGCGGGTCGCTCAATACTTTTTCGACGATGGATGGCGTGATCTCGCCGAGGGCGAAGCGGCGAGCGAACTGGCGGGCATTTCAGACACCGAGGAGCCTAGCTGATGAGCGTTGACACCATCACCCTCGAACAGCTCTGGGGCGAGGTCGGCTTCTCGCCGAACGAGAGCCAGCGCCGCGCGATCGAGCATATCGACGGCCCGCTCTACCTGCCGGCCGGCCCTGGCTCGGGCAAGACGCGCGTGCTCCTCTGGCGCGCGCTGAACCTTCTCGTCTTCCACGGTGTGCGGCCAGAGGAGATCTTCCTCGCGACGTTTACCGAGAAGGCGGCGCTTCAGCTGCGCGAAGGCCTGCGCGCCCTCCTCGGCCATGTCACCACCCACACGGGCACGCCGTACGATCTCTCCAAGATGTACGTCGGTACGCTCCACTC
Organism: uncultured Chloroflexota bacterium; assembly: GCA_937859575.1. Taxonomy (GTDB): domain Bacteria; phylum Chloroflexota; class Chloroflexia; order Chloroflexales; family Roseiflexaceae; genus CALLZL01. The sequence continues at coordinate 8,163 of CALLZL010000207.1, read as the reverse complement.
GCTCTGCCAGCGCATCATCACTGACCGGCGCTTCTACCCCAACCGCCAGCGGGGGGCCAGCCTGACCCTGCTCGACGATCTCGGCCAGTACATCTATATGCGCAAGAAGCGCAACTGGAATGAGTTCGTCCTCGCCGGCGGTTTCTTTGGCGATGCCAACGAGCAGATCAATAGCTTCTTTTCCGGCCGCGCTTCGCCATCGCAGCACTACGCCGTCACGGACTGTATCGGCCTCTTCAATCGCTTCTCGGAGGAGTGCCTCGATCCGGACGCCGCCTATGCCCGGACGACCGACCCGCACCTGCGTGCGCTCTTGCTCGTCTATAAACGCTACGTCGCTTCGCTGCAGCCCAATGGCGCAGCCCAGCGCACTGATTTCGCGCTGCTCCAGCAGCGGGCCTTGGCTGTGCTCGATCGCTTCCCCGGCGCACGGGAGGTCTTCAAGCATGTCATCGTGGATGAGTATCAGGACACGAACACGGTTCAGGAGCGGATCTACTTCACGCTGGCTGCCGGCCACCGCAACTTCTGCGTGGTGGGCGACGACGGCCAGGCGCTCTACCGCTTCCGCGGAGCGACGGTCGAGAACTTCGTTGAATTCCCCGGTCGGTGTGAGCGCCACCTGGGGACGGAGCCGACGAAGATTACGCTGGCGACGAACTATCGATCCCGCGAGCGGATCGTCGGCTTCTACACAGACTTCATCGCGCAGTGCAACTGGCGCAAGGACGGCGGCGGCTACTACCGCGTCGCTGACAAGAACATCCGCGCCCACAGCACCGATGCCCGTGCGTCGGTGGTCGCCAGCAGACCTGGGAAGCCCGTCGATGTCGCCGCCGAGATCGCCGATCTCGTCCGAGAGCTTATCGACATCGGTAAGGTCGAGAATCCGAATCAGGTGGCGTTCCTCTTCCCCTCGCTCAAAGCGGCGGCTGTGGAGCACATGAAGAATGCGCTTGAGGCGGTCGGCCTGCAGGTCTATGCTCCCCGCGCAGGCCGTTTCCTCGAAGTCGAGGAGTCGATCGCGGTCTTCGGCCTGATCATGCAGGTCTTCGGCCGGCCAAGTCAGGGGGCCTTCCCTGGCCAGGACTACAACGATTTCCTCGGCTGGCTCGACGCGATCGACATGGAGGGGAAGCGCCTGATGCGGGCTGACCCGCAACTCGCCCGCTTCATCGAGGCACAGCGCACCGAACTTCAGCGGGTGCAGGCTGACTACCAGGCGCTCGTGCAGGTCGCGCAGCGGAATGGCTGGGATCTCAAGGCGCCGTACGATCCAGCAACCATGAAGCGCCCACTCGCCAGCGCGCCGGGGCTCTCTGATCTGGCGCGGAGGCCGATCACGAGCGCCTACTTCCAGCGCATCGTGGAGGATCGGATCGCGGAAGGCCGACCGATGGATCTGGGCTACGTGATCAACCGGGCGACCTCAGTCGACTGGAATGTCCTCGACCTCTTCTATCGGCTCTGCGGCTTCGGCCACTTCAAGGCGATGTTCGACCTCGCCCAGCGCGGTGAGGACGAGGGGCCTGTCTGCAACCTCGGCCTGATCTCGCAGTATCTCGGCCGCTTTATGGACGAGTATGCGCCGATCATCACCGCCGAATTTCTCGAGGGCGACCGCTTCAAGCGGGTACTCTTCTCCTCCTACCTCTTCGCACTCTTCCGTCGCGGCGAGTCGGAGTACGAAGATGCGGAAGACCCCTTCCCGAAGGGACGTATCCCATTTCTCACCGTCCACCAGTCGAAGGGGTTGGAGTTTCCTGTCGTCGTCCTTGGCACGCTACGCAAGGACGACAAGGGGCCGCAGCGCACCGAGCAGATCGTCAACCCGCTCCTCGATCGGCAGGGCGAACCGCTCCATCGGATGAGCGAGTTCGACATCATGCGCATGTTCTACGTGGCGCTCTCGCGAGCCAAGAATTTGCTCGTCCTCGCCCATTTCAAGGGTCAGGGCCAGCGGGTCAATCTGCCCTTCCAGAACATGCTCAACAATGGCGGCGTGGTGCGCATCCCGAACTTTGATGTTCACTCTGTGCCCGAGGCCAGGCTGGAGAGTGACGATCTCGCCCGTAACTACTCCTATACCGGCGACTATCTGAGCTATCAGAAGTGCCCGCGTCAGTACATGGTCTTCCAGCGGTACGGCTTCGTTCCGTCGCGCACCCAGACGATGATGTTCGGCAGCCTGGTGCATCAGACGCTTGAGGATCTGCACCAGTACCTGATCGCCCAGAGGAGCAGCAAGGCATGACGACCACGACGGCAAGCCCCGAATCGATCGAAGACGTCATCCGGCGCTTCTTTGAGGAGAACTACGAGCTCCTACGGCTAGAGGGCGGGCGCTCGCTCTCGCCCGAGGTGCGCGAGGCCGCCTGGCAGCAGGTGCGGCTCTACTGGCTGAAGCTGCACGAGGTCGCGACGAGGATCACCGATACCGAGGTCAAGCTGAACTTGCCGGGCCAGACGACGCCGAAAGGCCGCAAGTTCGGGATTGAGGGCGTCGTCGATATCGTGCGCGAGGACGGCCGCACGACGATGTATGACATCAAGACCCACGACCTCGACACGATCCGCGGCAATCTGGAGCTGTACGAGCAGCAGCTGAATGTCTACGCCCATATCTGGCGTCACCTGCGCGGCCAGGCGCTCGACGAGACGGCGATCATCTCGACGAGCTTTCCGCGCGCTGTCAGAGAGGCGCTGGGCAGCGGCATCCCGGGGCATCTGGAGGCGGAGCTCGCCCAGTGGGAGCCGGTCGTGCGCATCCCCTTCAGCGAGGAGCGCCTGGAGGAGACGATCCGCCACTTTGGTGAGATCGTTGACGCGATCGAGGACGGCGACTTCGACCCGGCGCCAGTCGCCAAGCTTCAGAGCCGCCTTACCGGTATGAAGGCGAACTTCGCCACCCAGGTCTGCATCAACTGCGATGCGCGCTACTCATGCGACTCTTTTCGCGCCTATAATGCGCAGCAGAGCCGGCGGGTGGCCGATGCGATGATGACCTACCTGGCCGATACGGCCTCCGATATCGAGTTGACCGACCGCCTGGTCGCAGGCCTGGACGCAGCGCCACCGCCGGCGACGCTGGAGTGAGCCGTCGCCCTGAAGGGCTCGGCTACTGGGGCCAAGGCCGCCTACGCGGCCTGGTGAAACGGCTCGAACTCAGGGAGCGTCGAGTCGTAATCGTGATGGCTCTTCTGGTTGAGGATGTATGAGCGTACCTGATCGAGAGCTGCCTGGCTGACGGTAAATGCGCCGTATGAGCCCTGCCAGCGAAAGAGCTGGCCCGGCTGGATCTCATGGGTGATGAGGTGCGAGCTAGCGCCTTTGATCTCGCCGACGAGGCGTGAGATGGAGATGGTCGGCGTGAAAGAGACGAGCAGATGTACGTGATCGGCGACGCCGCCGAGCGCCAGGGGCTGGCAGCCGAGCGCGATACATTTTGCCTCGATTGCGCGATAGAGGCGGGGCTCGATTGCCGGACTGATCAGTGATAGGCGATCCCACGTTGACCATACCAGGTGGATGTAGAGCTGCGTATAATTATGCTGTGACATTGTGGTGTATTCCCTGGGTTGTCATGGTCGGCTTGGCTGATATGCTGAAGATAGACCGTTTGAGCGTGCCTGAGCGTTGCGCCATTAGTCAACCTATAGCCCGCGCAGGCGGGCTTCGCTGAGATCTAGCCGAGGGGTTTACCCCGACGGCGAGCCGTCGAAGGGCTACCGAGGTGAAGGCCGCCTACGCGGCCTGCCAACATAGCCCGCGCAGGCGGGCTTCGCTGAGATCTAGCCGAGGGGTTTACCCCGACGGCCCTGATGATAGAGAGGCTGCCCCATGCCCATCGAAAAACTACGCCCCGCCTTCACCTTCACCGAGGACCGCCTCGCCGAGCTGCGTACCGTGGTGCCCGAGGCCTTCGCCGACGGCGCGGTGAGCTGGGAGGCGCTGCGCGAGGCCCTGGGCGCCTACCTGGAGGATGAGGGGCGTGACGCCGAGCACTTCGGGCTGACGTGGCCGGGCAAGCGCCAGGCCCGCCGCCTGGCCGCCCAGCCGAGCAAGGGGACGCTCATCCCCGCGGCTGGCGAGGGCGTGGATGAGGCGACGACCCGCAACCTCTTTATCGAGGGCGACAACCTGGAGGTGCTCAAGCTGCTCCAGAAGAGCTATGCGGGGCGGGTAAAAATGATCTACATTGACCCGCCCTATAACACGGGTAAGGATTTCGTTTATAAAGACAATTTTGTAGATACCCTAGAGGAATACATTCGCAAAGTGGGGCAGGTTGACGATTATGGGCAACTACTTATCTCAAACACCAGAGATAGTGGTCGTTTCCACTCCAACTGGCTGAACATGATGTACCCACGTTTGCTTCTCGCTCGGCAGCTTCTTCGTGATGACGGGGTTGTATTTATCTCTATCGATGATAATGAAGTAGATCATCTCCTTATAACTATGGGTGAGATTTTTGGTGAAGAGAATCACATCGCAACGATCGTTCGTCAGACGGTCAAGGGTGGCACTGGACCAGCATTGCAGATCCGGACTAATCATGACTATGTTCTAGTCTTCGCGAAAGACAAACACCTATCGGACGTAAGTGGACAGCTACTTGAGGCTGAACAACTTGACCAGCACGATGCTGCAGGACCGTATCGGAGAGGGCGCGAACTCAACAAGTGGGGAGCTGGATCTCGCCGTGAAGATAGCCCATCAATGTGGTTTCCTATCCCAGGCCCGAGTGGTGAAGAGGTTTATCCCATTCGCAATGATGGTGCTGAAGGACGCTGGCGCTGGGGCAAGAAGAAGCTATTGGCTGCTGTGGCCGCGAACGATGTTATTTTTGAGCGACGTGATGACGGAACCTATATCGTCTACGAGAAGATTCGCTCCACCAACCCACGCCGCAAATCGTATGCGACACTGATGTTAGAGGGAACGACAAATGCCGACGGTACCGAAGGGATCAAGGCTTTGTTCAACGGGAAGTGCCCGATGGATTTTCCCAAGCCAGTAAACCTGATCAAACGTTTTATTGAGATGAGTTGTCCAGGTCAGGATGATATTGTCCTTGACTTCTTCGCTGGTTCGTGCACCACAGCTCAGGCGACCATCGAACTGAATCACGAAGACGGAGGTGATCGGGTTTTTGTGATGGTGCAACTACCAGAGTCCGCCAAGATTTATGGTTACGCAAGTATTGCTGAGGTTGGCAAAGAGCGTATCCGCCGTGTAATTCAACGTATCCAGAATGAGGCTCCGGGAAAATTTGATCTGCATAATCGCGACACCCCCGAAGATCTCGGCTTCCGCGTCTACAAGCTCGGGCGCTCGAACTACAAGGCCTGGCAGGACTACCAGGGCGAGAGCGTCGAGGAGCTGGAGACCTTCTTCGACCGCATCGAGACGCCGCTTGTCGATGGGTGGCAGCGCGAGCATGTGCTGGCCGAGGCGATGCTCCTCCAGGGCTTCCCGCTCGATAGCACAGTGACGGATGAGCAAGGTTTCAAGCGCAACCGTATCCAGCGGGTCGAGTCGGACGCCGTTGGCCACCGGCTCTTCGTCTGCCTGGACGACCAGATTGCGGACGAGACGATCGCACAGATCCAGCTCGCCGCCGAGGATGTCTTCATCTGCCTCGATAGCGCGCTGACGGATGAGGCCAAGCTGCGACTGGGTGACAGCTGCACCCTCCGAGTGATTTGAGAGGAGGTGCAGTGATGGCAACCCGACTCAGCCTGCGGTTCGACCCGAACCAGGACTACCAGCGCGATGCGGTGAGCAGTGTCGTCGATCTCTTCGACGGCCTGCCCAGCGTCAAGGCCGACTTCTCGCTCGGCGGCGACATCGTCCCCAACCTACCGCCCTTCCAGGCCCTCAGCGAGGCGTGGCTGCTCGACAACCTGCGGGTCGTCCAGGAGCGCAATAGCATCGACGAAGCGATCGTCCTCGACTGTGACGACGGGCTCGTCATGGAGGGTACCGGCGACGAGTCCTGGCGCTACCCGAACTTCACGATCGAGATGGAGACGGGCACCGGCAAGACCTACGTCTACCTGCGCACGATCTATGAGCTGCGCCAGCGCTATGGCTTCAGCAAATTCATCATCGTCGTCCCGAGCATCGCCATCTACGAGGGCGTGATCAAGAATTTCGAGATCACGCGCGATCACTTCCGCGCCCTCTACGGCAACGAGCCGGTCGGCTTCACCCGCTACGACGGCAGCCAGCTGAGCCGCCTGCGCGCCTTCGCCACTTCGACCTTCGCCGAGGTCATGGTGATGACGCTCGAAGGCTTCAATAGGAGTAGCAATAACCTCTACAAGGCGTCCGAGAAGCTCCCCGGCGAGCGCAAGCCCTTCCAGTTCATCCAGGAGCCTCGGCCCATCCTCACCCTGGCCGAGCCGCAGAACATGGAGAGCCCGCGCGCCCGCGAGGCGCTGCGCACGCTCCACCCGCTCTTCGCCCTGCGCTACAGCGCCACCCACCGGACAAGCCCGAACCTCGTCTACCGGCTCACCCCGTTCGATGCGTATCGGCGCGACCTCGTCAAAAAGATCCAGGTACTCGGCATCACCGAGCGCGACAACGCCAACACCAATCAGCTCGCGCTCCTGAATGTCACTCGGCAGCCGATCACGGCCAAGGTGCGCACCTTCGTCTACGAGCGCGGGCGCACCAGAGAGAGCGATTTGACCCTGAAGCAGGGCGACAATCTCTACAAGAAGACTCTGCGCGAGGAGCATGTCGGCTACGTTGTCGCCAACATCGACGCGCGGTCGCAGGTGGTCGAATTCGAGAACGGCGAGCGGCTGGCGCTCAACGAGGCCGGCGGCGCGGGTCGCGCAGAGATTTTTCGTGTCCAGATCGAGCGCACGATCGAGCAGCATTTCGAGATGCAGGAGCGCCTGGCCGCACAGGGGATCAAGGTCCTCTCGCTCTTGTTCATCGACCGGGTGGCCAGCTACACCGGCGAGGACGGCATCGTGCGCCGGATCTTCGATGAGGCCTTCGAGCGCCTCAAACACCGCTCCGAGCGTCTGCGCGCTCGGCGGCCCGAGGAGGTGCGCGAGGCCTACTTCGCCAAGGCGAAGGCGAAGACCGGCGAAGAGGTGGCGATCGACACCGAGGGCAAGAACGCCAGGGAGCGCGAGGCGGAGAAGGCAGCCTTCGAGCTGATCATGCGCGACAAGGAGCGCCTGCTCTCCTTTGACGAGCCGGTCTGCTTTATCTTTGCCCACTCCGCCCTGAAGGAGGGCTGGGACAACCCGAACGTCTTCCAGATCTGCACGCTGCGCCAGACAACCTCGGAGATCCAGCGACGGCAGGAGATCGGGCGCGGCATGCGGCTGTGCGTCGACCAGACCGGCGCGCGGGTGCCTGGCGACGAGACGAACCTGCTGACGGTGATCGCCAACGAGAGCTACAGCGCCTTTGCGCGCGGCCTGCAGGAAGAGTACGAGGAAGACGGCGATGCCCCACCGCCGCCCCCCAGCGACGCGACCAAGAAGTGGGCCAAGCGCAACGACGCCATCCTCGAGCGCCAGGAGTTCCGCGACTTCTGGACACGGTTGCAGCGCCATGTTGACTACCGCATCAGTGTTGACACACCGGCGCTCATCGACCGCTGTGTCGAGCGTCTGAACAATGCGACGTTCCCGGCCCCGCTCCTGGTGGTTGAGAAGGGCCGCTTTGTCGTCGTGAGCTACCGCCTCCGGCTGGAGGACGCGCAGCCCGATCGGGCCAGAGTCAGCGTCGTGATCAGCGACACCGACAACCAGGAGACGACCACCACCCGCTGGCTGCGTGTCGGCGACAATCTTCGCAACCAGCTCAACGACGAGCGGCTACGTCGCTTCACCGTCATGGAGATCGTGGTCGCTGGCGATCACTCGCGGGTGATCTTCAGCGACTGCGTGCTCGAGAAGGTCGCGGCGCTCGAGTTTCAGAGTGAGCTGGGGCAGCGGCCACAAGAGCGGGTCACCCAGACACCCGACACGACCTACCCCGTCTTCAATCTGCTCGACCGCGTCGCGAGAGAGACCGGCCTGACTCGGCCGACGGTGAACGCGATCTTCAAGCAGATGCGGGCAGACAAGAAGCGCATGCTCCTCCGCAACCCGGAGGGATTCGCGGCAGTCTTCCTGACGGAAGTGA
>CALLZL010000206.1 GCA_937859575.1 uncultured Chloroflexota bacterium | reverse complement strand
AGATCTACACTCTTTCCCTACACGACGCTCTTCCGATCTCCGGCTACATGGCCGTCTCGCTCTCTGCGCTGGGTGCGGGGTATCTGGCGGCGACCTATGCCCTGCGTCCGCAGCCCTTCATCCTCGGGATGATCTTCGCCATCGCCGGTCTGCTCCTCTCGATCTTCTTCGTTCGTGAGTCGCAGAGGCATGTGGCCGTTGAGGCACAGCAGCATTCGGCGGACGAATCCGGCATACAACAACCCTCCTTCGCCCAGATTATGCTGCTGACAAGCTGGAAGAACCGCGCGCTCTTCGCAGTGAGCCAGGCGGGGATGATCAACAATCTGAATGATGGCATGGCCTGGGGACTATTTCCGCTCTATTTCGCACTTGCTGGACTCTCGATCGGCGAAGTGAGCGTACTCGCCGCGATCTACCCGGCGGTTTGGGGGCTAGCGCAGCTTGGCACTGGCGCGCTCTCGGATCATCTCGGTCGTAAACACCTTATCACCGTAGGCATGCTGGTACAAGCCGGTGGGATCGTTCTGATCGCGCTGACCTCTGGCTTTTGGCCGTGGGCGGGCGGGGCGGCACTGCTCGGCCTCGGCACGGCCATGGTCTACCCGACACTTCTGGCCGCGATTGGTGATGTCGCTCACCCGAGCTGGCGTGCCTCGGCGGTCGGAGTCTACCGACTCTGGCGCGATGTCGGCTATGCCGTTGGTGCGCTGTTGGCTGGGGTGCTCGCTGACGCGCTCGGCCTCAATTGGGCAATCGGTGCGGTTGGCGGATTGACGCTCCTATCTGGTATCATCGTTGCACTCGTGATGTACGAAACCCTACCGGCGCGCCCAACACTGAGGAGCTTGTGAGTACGAACAATCGAGAGTCTGATCACACACCGCCCATTCTGGCGGAGAAGCACTATGCCGAACCGTCGGTCTTCGATGTCGCCAACCTGATGCGCGAGGCGCGACGCCAGAAGCGCCTGCCCGTCGGCGATGTTCCACCGATCTGCGTGCTCGATCCAGATGGCGATCTTGTCGATTACTTGCGGGCGAGCGGCCAGGCACTCCCACACCTGGCGTGGGCGTGCTACCACACGACGCTCGATGTGTTCGATCTTGATGGCACGACGGTGGGGATCATTGGCCGAGCCGTCGGCGCCGCATTCGCCGTGCTGATTGCCGAGGAGTTGTTCGTCTCCGGTTGTCACCTACTCATCAGTGTCACCTCCGCAGGGCAGATTACGCCGCTCGGCCCGACGCCGTACTTCGTGCTGATCGAGCAGGCATTACGCGACGAGGGGACGAGCTACCACTATCTTCCGCCAGGCCGCTACAGTCACCTTGCGCCAAGCCTGCGCGAACATCTGCGTGCTGCATGGGATGCAGACCGGGCACCGTGTTACAGCGGAAGCAGTTGGACGACAGACGCGCCATTTCGTGAGACTGCCGCGGCAATCACTGCAGCGCACGCCGATGGCATCGCTGCCGTTGAGATGGAAGCCGCCGCGCTTTATGCACTTGCGACGGCCAAAGGATACCCGATCGTCTGCTTTGCCCATGTCACGAATACCATGGCGACCGCTGGCGATGACTTCGAGAAGGGGCCAGATCAGGGCAGCCACGCCATCCTGGCGGTGATTGCGGAGGCAATCCGCTGTTGGAATCGCTCACGAGATGATCCGCACCCGTGAACTTGGCAGTTTTGTACATATGCCGATTGAATCGGCGACAGGCCGAACACCAGGAACGCGAAAGGCCAGCGCCGTTCGGCGCTGGCCTTTCGTCATGTGTGAAAGAGATGTCGCCGTTACGCCGGTGCCTCCAACGCCAGCAGGCTCACTGCCGCGTTGAGCACCGACGACTCGCTGAGTAACCGCGCGGCGGCAGCGATGCGCTCGGTGGCAATAGCTGGTGTGTGTTGTGGCTCGCCATCAGGAATTGTTGTCAGCAGTTCCTCGTAGGCGGCCTGCGCTTGCTCGGCGAGGGCCTGGTAGAGCGCGGCGCGCACGGCGGCGAGCTGCAACGGCGGAAGCTCGGGCAGCGTCGGCATCGGTGCGATCTCCAAGCGCACTGGTGCTGCCGGCGTCGGCTGGGTGCCGGTCTTCGCCGTAGGGCGCTGGTTGTGCTTGTTGCTGCGAGCGGAGGTGATCGGTGCAGTCTCACGCTGTCGTGGCGATCCTGTCGGCGTCGACGGGGTGATGGTCTCGCCCAGGTCGAACAGCATGAACTGCTGGGTCTGGTCGCTGTCAGTGGTCGGCGGTGCTGTCTGGGTCATGGGGGTCCTCTCTTTTGTTGATGCTTGGATTCATCGGTCAGGGTGATCTCCGCGACGGTAAGCCCGCTAGCCTCAGCGAGGGTCGCCGCGGTGATCGCGGTTGAGGTCATCGTCAGGTTGGCCAGGTCGAGCGCGGTCTCGAAGATGGTGATGCGTCGGGCGTTGATAAGCTGGTGGAGATACTGGGCGGCGATGGCAGCCATGGCTTGGTTAATCATCAGACTCTGCAGGCCGGCGCGCATGTCACCCGCGCAGTTGCCCTGTGGTTGCGCGGCCGGTTCGTCAAGCAGGTGCGGGTAGTGCAGGCTGGCCGCCGGCAGTGCGGTGCAGAGACCACCCAGGGTCAAGGCGCTGTGAAGCTGATGCTGCTCAGTCGCAGTGCCGAGCAGTACCTTGCCCCAGTCGTGCTCGTTGCCAACATCGAGCCAGATCCGCCACGCCGAACGCGCCACGGATTCGTGGATCGCGCGCCGGCCGCTGGCGGTATCGACGGCGCCAACGAGAATGCCGATGGCCTGGTAGGGCGGCGCCAGCTCGCCAAGCAGTGCGGCTGTCGCCATCTCCGGCACGGCGATGATGTCGAGGCCGAAGGCGGCGTTGAGGCGATCGGCCAGGGTCTGCGCCTTGCTGCGGCCCAGCTCTGCCCGTGTGAAGAGCTGCCGCTCGATGTTGCTCGCTTCGACACAGTCGCCGTCGATGAAATACAGGCGCAATGGCGGCCTGCCGCCCTCGCGCAGGTGAGTAGCCGTTCTCGCTACGCTCAGAGCGATATGTGAGCCAGTGCCACCACAGCCGATCAAAGCCACATGGATCGGCTGGTCGGGCGGTATGAGATACGGGATAGGCAGGTCGATTGTCAATGTGTGCATCGGGTGCTCCTCTCATCGAACCCCGCCCGTGCGCCACGCCTGGCCGGAGATCAGCCAGTCAAGGTTGTGACCGGCCGGAACAAGATCATCAAGTGGGTAGGGCGTCTCGGCGCTGAGCGTGCGGTAGAGCGCCATCACGTTGCGCGGCTTGCTGCGGCTGCGCTGCTGGGCGATGTGGTTGTTGAAGAAGGAGCCTTCAAGGTAGAGTTCGAGCGCGCTCAGCATGGTCTCGGGCGCAGCGGCCCCACGCGGCTCGGTGCTGCCCCAGCAGATCGAGCCGGGTTCGTAGGTGTTGGGGAACGGGGCATGGGAGAGCGGCGTGTGCAGTTGCGGTCGGTCGGGGGTGTTCAGCGCGAAAATCCGGTAGTCGTGCCCGCAGCCAGCCCAGATCAGCGGTGGTGTCTGAATGGTGTGTGGCCCTGTGAGGCTGGTGATGCGGAGCGCGGCCGGGCGCGGTGCCACATAGAGCACGTAGTAGCGCTGCCCGTTCACCGCGCCGGCGCCCAGGGTATTCGGCGGGAGCAACCCGGTACTGGTCGGGAGCTTGCCCAGCGCAGCGGCGAGGTCTTCGGCGCTGATCGGGTAGGTGCTCCAGCCCCGGCCATGGCGGCGGGTCAGATAGATGGCGTCGTCGAAGATACCGATCTGGACGGTTGGCAGGCGGTCGATCAGCATGGTCTGGCGCAGTGGGCGCGGCCGATGGCGCAGCCAGGGTCGGCGGCGCAGCTCCGGTGGCATGTCAGGGTCATGTGACATCGTGTTCTCCTCGTGATTGCTCAGGCCGGCACGATCTTGCATGGATGCGATGATGCATCCCGATTCGGTGCCGATCATGCAAGGTGACGCTGGCGGCTTCTGAGGCGTCGTAATGAGTTTCGGTCAATCAGGGTTAATCTTGCTGCCCTGCAAGATCGACGAGCGGCGATCCTGCGGGGGCGGCGAGTTGTGGCACGGCAGCCTGGTGCACGGCAGCGACCACGGCACTGAGTACGGTCGGCTCAGTGGTGACAAGCGCGTTCAGCGCCTGATAGTGCTCAAACCAGCCATGCGCCTCGGACTGCTCGGCGGCGATGGCGCCAAGATCGTCGCTGAGCCAGTCGATGCCGCTGCCGCTCATTTCAGCTAGCTCGTCCAGGCTCAGGTCAGCGAACCAGTTGCCGGTGCGTCCGAAGACATAGCGCAGCATCTGGCCGAGATCGATGATCACCCCGTTGGGGAGATGGAAGAGCTGTGTGCTCAGTGCCGTGCAGAGCGCCTCCATGTCGGTGGTGCGCTCCAGTTGCGGCAGGCGTTCAAGCTGCGCGGCCTGCTCTGGGCTGATCGCCACGTGGTCAACCCAGTAATCGATCACCTCTTCTATGTCGAATATCGTCGCGCTCCAGACGGTGCGGTCGGCGATGCACCAGAGCACGGCGACCAGCAGGTTGCGGCCTTCGCCAAACAGCTCCTCCTGCTCAGTCGGGATGCCGTAGACCTCCGGGCAGACCTCGTCCAATCCCCAGCCGTGGAATTCCTCCAGATAACTGAGCGCATCGGCGTCGCTCAGCGCCGGGTGGAGCACGCGCAGGGGATTAGCCGGGTCGATCGTCAGCGCGTAGCTGTGGTCGAGCCGGATTCGCTGTTGCGCAAGGGAGAAGAAGGTCTGCACGACGCCGAGTAGGTAGGGTGGCGTTGTGTGCAAGTCGGTGACGTGGGCGGTGTAGAAGTCGGGAAAGAGCCGCCGGATCAGCGCGGCAGCCTGCCGGCCATAATGAATGGCGGCGAGGTGTTCACTCTCCGCAGCGTGCCGGATCGCATCAGTGCCGGATCGCATCACCACCCGACGACGAGATCCGCCGCGGGGATGGGGCGCACGTTGTATAGTCGGTCGCATAGGCTTCTCCCAGGAGTAGTTCGGTGATAGGCGATGGCCTCACAGGCGTCGAGGGCGGCCTGGATCTCGGGTTCCAGCGCCTGCGCGAAGGTCAGTGTGCCAGCAAAGAGTGGGCGGAGTGTTGCCAGCGGGTTCGCGGTATCGATGGACTGCGCCGGGATCGCCTCAAGCAGGGCGATGAGCGCGGCGTTCGGCGATGGTACGATCATCTGAGCCTCCAAGAGGACAAGGATCAGGACTGCCGCCCCGATCCCTGTCGTCGCTGAGTGAAAGCGCAACCGCTACCCCTTCGTGCCGGCCTTCTTGATGAAGTCGACCGTCGCGAGGGTGCGACCGTCGTGCTGGACCGTGCCAGAGCGAATCTCGGCGCCGGCCAGGTTGGCGAAGCCCTGGCGGATCAGGTGCTGGCGGATGGTTTCGTTGTCGATGCCGGCAGCGACCAGGAAGCGTTGGCCTTCGACAATCACCAACTTCTCGGTGGCGTCGGGGCTGACGGCCTCAGACAGAACAGCAGTGATGGGCACGGTCTCGTCGTCAGGGTTCGCTAGCGCGGCGAGAATCGCCTCGGCAGCCGGCTCCACAGTAACCGGAGGAAGGGTGGGCATCGTCGTGGGTAGGTCGTCGTCGAGCAACCCGTCCAGCAGTGTCGGTGTGGTGGTCATGGATCGTTCCTTTCATTATTGGCTTCGGTCTGGTTCGGTTGGAATGGCGGCTCGGCCAGCAACAGAATCAGCTGCAAGTAGCGCCGTGTGGGGGTAAGCGCTTAGAGGTCATCGATCGGGACGCGCTGCTGCCAGCTGAAGCCGCTGGCGTGTTCGTAGGCGCGCACCCGTGCGATTGCTGGCGCCATCGCGGTCGGATCGTTGTGCAGTGTCGCAACCAGGTGGCGCGGGTGGGTGAAGATACAGCAGCGACACGAGAGCCGCGCCCTACCCTGCCGCTCATCGCGATGCGGGTCGAGCATGGACTCCACTGTCTCGCCCTGGGCGAAGTAGCCGGGGTGAAACGACACGCCGCAGGCGTGGACGTATGCGTTAACCTGGTGCCACACCCAGCCGATCACTGGGCGCAGCCAGAGCAATCGCCAGCCAGCAGGGTGCTCAGCATTGCCTGATTGTAGCGTGAGCGCATCGCGCCACTCCCAAGATGTTAGTCGGCGCTCGCGGCCGGGCGACTCCCGCCAGCGCTCGCCAGTGATCAGGAGTGTCCGTTCGCCAAGCAGCGTGCGATTCCGCCGCGCCCAGGCGTCGAAGAGCGCGATCTTGAAATAGTGGGTACACCAGCGGATGCGTGCGGTTGGCGGCTGGCCGTTTCGGGCCGCCATCGCGAAGTCGAGCAGGGTGCGGATGCCGTCGGGATAGTGATCAGCAGTGGCCGGTCCGTTGGCATCGACATCGTGGATTGCGGCGAGCGTCACACCGTGGTTTCCTGTCGGAGTCAGGTTGCCGGTGCGCTGGTAGACGGCCTGCACCGTCACACGCTGGCCACCGACGCGATCAGCGAGGGCATCGAGCGCCGCCGGCGTCTGCTCCCAGTCCATCTCGTCGAGCAGGGCGTGCCAGATGATGATCGGCACATCGGGCCAGCGCCAGCGGGCGTAGAGCACGGCAGCGTGGCTGTCGTTGCCGCCGCTGCTGCTACCGATGATCACGCTGGGCGGCTCGCTGAGTGGCGGCGGGCCGAGTACAGGATGCGGCGGCAGCTCGCGGAACGGCGGTGGGCGGAGATCGCGCATAATGTATACCTCCTTGGGCATTCCAGGTAATTCTGGCCGTGCCCGATGATGCGGAAACAATGGGAAACAAAGAGAACCCAAACCGTTGCCCTTCGGTTTGGGTTCCCATTGCTTCCCGGCACTAGTGGAATACTGAGCTGAACCTAGCCGTGCTGTGCCCAAAGGGTGAGCAACCCCTCGGCGAAGGACTCGCTGCGGATCGCCGTCACCGTCGCCCAAGTCAGGATGAAGCGTTGCAGGGCGGCCTCGACGACGCGGTCACGCGATCGGCGCAGGCGCAGCAGCACCCACAGATTGGTTGTCTCCTGGTCAAAGCTGAGGCTGAGTTGGTAGAGCCGCACCGTATCAGTGGGATCGCCGTAGCAGCGCCAGGTCGCCAGCAGGCTCTGGTCGGGATGGGCTAGCAACAGCGTTTGGGCGGCGCTGAGCACTGCGGGGAGTTCGGCGGCCTCGCTGAGCGGGAGCAACAGCGACAACCTTTGCGGTGTATCGCCGGAGACGACCAGACGCCGGCTGTGCCAGTCGGTGGTGATATAACCAGTTTGTCGGAGGGCAGAGCGAAGCGTCGCACCGCTGCGGGTATCCTGCTGGCACGCCAGTGGGCCAAAGCCGCCGCCGATGCCATGGCCGACCCGCCAGCTCGAACGCAGACTGGATCGGTCAAAATCGACGATCGCAGCATTCACCGCGTCGTCTTCGTCGGCATCGTAGAGCGCGGCTTCGAGAGTCGCTTCACTCCAGCCATGCGTGTGCGCCAGGTCGCATATGGCGTTGTAGGCAGCCCGTACCTGATAGGGGGCGCGGGTCGCCGCAAGATCGGCGGCCAGGTGATGCCGCTCGCGTAGTAGTTCGAGCTGAGCCAGACTCTGCGACAGCGGCACCCCGTCGAAGATCGCGCCGACATCCCAGCGCTGCGCCAGCTCGCGCGCCCGGTGTTCGGTCGCGACTTCCTCGTTCCAATCGTCGTCAATTGTGGTCGGTCGCGGCGACTGCCGCTCGGCGTGGGCCAGTTCGTGCAGTAGGCGGCGCAGCGTCTCGGCATGGTCGTCGCTCCGCAGCACCCAGATATCGCCGGTGTTGCGATTCCACGCGCCGCCGATGTGAGTGGCGGTGAGCGGTTGACGCAGGATGACGAGTTGTCCCAGTAGAATGCCGGCGGTGCGAGCACGCTGCCAGAGCGCCCGGCACTCCTGCGGCGGCTCGATTGCGATGTCGTGGCCGGTCGCTCGCGCAGCGGCGATCCGTTCCTGAAGCGTCAATTCGATCATGGTTGTCGCTCCTATGCTGTCTAAACAAGAGCACCCAAACTGCTCGTGTGCAGTCTGGGTGCTCTCTGCTCCAATAGTTAGATGGCCAAAGAATCAGCAACCCCTGAGGCGCATATCGCTTCAGGGGTCAGGTGCGGGGCAGGCGGACAGTGAGATCAGGCGATGGCAAATTCTGTGAAGGACCGCTTCTGTGGGGAGTAGAAGGCTAGTACAATCGACTCCTTGGGAATGCCGGCATCGAGGAGTTGCTGGACAATCTCCCGATCGGTATTGTCGGCCTCAACCCAGATTTTGCCGCTATGAATGCGCAGGTGTGCGATGATGTGGTGAATGCGCTGTACGCCGTCCCAGCCGGTATCAAGTAACAGATAGTTATCGTGGGTGCTATCGAAGATCGGCAGGGTCTCGACCTTGTCCCGCGCGCTCGCTTCCGCAAGGTCGCTCAGTACACGGACAATTACCTGTCGGTAGTGGGAAAGTGTTTCCATTCCACGATCCTTTCCGCAGTCATATTGATGACGATCAGCCGAATCTGCACATCGTCGGCGACAATGCGGCCAAACTCTTGCGCAAACACGCTGACAGCAGTCTCCACATCGACGGCGAGATAGAGTAATCGCTGCGGATCGGTTCTACGCATCCAGGTGCGATAGAGCAAGAACTGGCCAATCGCCTGCTGCAGATCGGTCAGCACCGACAACCCAGTGAAGGTCTTGATCTCCACCGCGATCGCCGTCCTGCCGCGTTCGGCAGCCAGAACCATGTCAAGCGAGGCTCGCTCAGCGCCGAGATCGACATAGGCGTCTTTCCCGGCATACTCAATCCGGTAGGGGTCGTGCGTGATCGTCCAGCCATCGGCGATAAGCGCCGTCTTAACAGCGTTATGGTAGCTGTCTCGTGCGGGCATAGACTGACTCCTGATTATATTATAGCCGCTCCAGTGCGGCACGCCAATATACGAATAGCGAACGTTTCACGATTCATTTTCAACTGGCGGCAGCAGGGTGGGGCGACGGCGGACAAGACGATGAGTGCGGTTTGCAGCAATGTCCCACTGCTGACCGAACTGCTGGAGCGACGGGCGCTGAAGCCGTGCGAGGTTCAGTGCCGTCGTCGGCGAGACGCCGGTGGTTGCGGCGATCTCATCGGCCAGGGCCTGCAGGTCAGCGTCGATTGGCGTATCGTGACCGGAGCCTGTCGAAGGGTCGGTGGTCGGATGTTTGATGCTAATGGTGGATCTCCTCATAGTTATCATCGCTGTTGAGCGCCAACAAAAAAGCCGGACGCCGCTTCTCAGTGGCATTCGGCCCATGTGGGTACAATCGTCGTCCAAACAGAAATCGTGGTCAGTTCGTGTGTGTTCTCCTTTCTTGAGTTGTTGGTTAGACCAGCGCTACCTGATCCCACTGTTCGAGATCGGCAGCGGGAACGAGTGCGATCTCACGATCATCAAGCAGTGCCGCTGCATCAACCCGCTGCCAGGGAAGGCCAACCCGTGCCCGGTAATCGGTGACGTGGTAGACCAGCCTGGCCTCACGCGAGCGGCGCAGCTTTTCGACCGAGAGACCGTAGGTGTCGGTGTAGGCGCGGCCGATGCCCTGCTCAAAGCCGATCAGAGCTAGCCGGGCAGGGCCGGAGCTGTCGAAGCTCATCACCAGCGGCGATGCCAACACCCAGGACGGTCGGCCGATGCCAAGCAGGTGGATGCGGCGCTGAAAGGGATCGAGGGTGACTGCGGCTTCGAGATCAGCTATCAGCCGCTCATACCAGCGTGCTGACTCGCGGCTGTAGTGAGCCGGCACCAGGCCACCAATCGCGCAGACGGGCCAGTCGGGCGGGCCATCCGGCTCGTCGGCGAAGCCCCACGTGAGACGCTGCTCAAGCTGCACGTGCTCGTCGTCGTTGAAGCACAGAGTGCGATCACGCAGCAGGTCGCCGATGATTGCATCGGCGCCAGCAGATGGGTAGTGAATCACCGGGACAATCGGCGAGTCAGGGATGCGGCAAAGCTGCCTGCAGAGCGCCTGCAGTTGTGCGTCGTCGCGCTCGCTGGCCGCAACGTCGCCGATCGTGTCGTAGGTCACTGCCCAGTCAAGCCAGGGCGCATCAAGTCGGCCCGCCTCGGCGGCGAGGTGATTGCGTAGGTGCCAGCCGGTGACCAAATGAGCATAGCGGGCGAGCGATGGCCGCACCGGGTTGCCTGGCGGGAAAGCCCAGGAATCGAGGACAACGTGAACACCCGGCATACGTTGCAGCAGCCGGTCGGCGGACGACCCGGCCGGCACCAGGAAGTGGCGCTGGCCGGCGAGCAGAGCAACCAGGCAGTCGCGCAGTCGGGGTCGCGCCCCCACCGCGAAGTAGAAGGTCGGCAGGGGCATCGGTTTCTCCAGCACAAAGCAACAGCCCGGCGCAGTTGGCGTCGGGCTGTTTGTAAGGGGCTACCAGGGGAAAGCAGGGAGCGTCACGCGCTCGCAGCGGCACATCGGTGACGGTGAGTCGCGTCGCTGGGCATCGGCGCCACGCTGCTGATCAGCAGTGCGGCGCACCAGAGTAATGAGCGCCACAGGCGCGTGCGCAAGGGCCGGCGGTGAACGCCGGCGGGCGGAGCCTCGCTAGCTGGCAGGCAGTGATTGTGATGGGCTACCTGGACGTAGTGAGGTGGTAAGAGAAGTATGCGCCGAAGTTATAAGTTGGACATCTGTAGATCAGGCAGATGTTATTTCGCACAAACAGTCGAGCCAGTATGAGAGCCTCAGAGTTTGTGATACATCTACAAAAACCAGGGTGTTTTCTGGAGCCGCGGGTATAGGCGGAATGTCCCTCCTTGCCGAAGGAATGCGTCAGTCAGGTAAGCAATAGCGCCTGCATATTTAATGGTAATCGGCTCAGCACAGAGGAAGTCTGTCGAGGCCCAGTTGAGCTTTGTTAAGCTAAGCAACTGCATTGCGAGCGAGCGTAAGTCTGGTGGGCCTGATGGCACATTGCTTGGCCACTCAACCCACGCGTTCGATTCAAGCACTTGCGGGGTGCCGAGCGTCCGGCGGTACCGGTTGAATCCTGTCGTCGAGAGGTAGATCTGGCGTGACGAGCCAGTCCGCTTCGGGGATGCCCAATCGCTGTCGCAGGTCATCATCCATATGCTGAGTCTGCCAGTGATTCCAGCGCCTGTCAACTCACGATCTGACGGGGTCGTGAACGGTTACGAGAGTGGAGACAAAAGGTTGTTTAAGGCGATCAAGATAAATATAGTGACAGACATGGTTAGAGAAGAGGGGAGCAGATACGGGGAAATCCAGTAAGAGCACATGCAGGCTGAAGGCTTCCCAAGACATCCTGTAGGAGAGATTTCAGAACTCAAAACGTTCCTATTGTCAACCTCAGAGCGTTCTATATAATGTGGGCATGCTCCAGGAAGCTCTTTGCGGAAGAGCTGCGGCTCAATGGTACTTTGGACTACGATTATGCAGTGGTATGCACGACTCGCAGAGATTCCAGGCATCAGCTATCCCGGTAGCCCTGGTGTGCAGCGCACACGTCTGCCAGGTCATGATCTGAAACCAGACGTGCAGCGCTACGATTTTGACGACAGGCGCCGGGAGTTCCTTTCATGGACGCACCGGGATGGCACCTCATCGTCGGCCTCACCAGCCAAGAACTGGGAAACCCAGCCCCTGCCGGACAGCGCGCCCCCGCAGGCAATCCTTCAGCACCTCTATGAGGTGCTTGAGCTACCGGGAGTGGCCTCAGATTATCACTTTGCCATCCAGGGCTGCTTTGAGCGCCTATGGGGCCAGAGACGCACACATCCCTGGGTGATGGGGGAGATCGAAAAGCTCTGCTGGCTCGATATTCGTCTACTCGAAGCCCTCCCGGATACCTTACACTATGAGCAGACGGATGGCACATCCTTTTATGCACGCAGCATCGCTTTTGAGCGCTTGATCCAGATGTACGAGCGCAATGGCTATCTTGCTGAGGCGCTCGATGTTGCCCAGCGCGCGACCCGCTTCCACGCCGATGACACCATTCTGAAGCCGCTGCGAGAGCGCCTCGCGCGCCTTGAGGCCGAGCAATGACAGCCAATCGCCCGCTCTATGAACAGATCAGCGCTGACTCCTTTCTTGAGTATGCCTTTCTGCGCTGGGTGCTGATGCCCGCTGTCACACCTGGTCTCGCCGCGCATGTCGTCGCCCAACGCGAGATCAGCGTCAATGAGCGTGGCTATCGCGTGGATTACGCTATCGAGGGTGCGAGCCACCGGATCGCGGTCGAGCTGGATGGCTTTGCCTACCACGGTAATCGGGCGGCGTTCACCTATGACCGGCTGCGCCAGAACGACCTGCATGCCGCATCCTGGACAGTCATTCGCTTCAGCTATGATTCGGTGCGCCAGGATACCGCCCGCTGTGTGGCACAGCTCCAGGCCATGTTGCATCTCGATCCGCTCCTGACAAGGTATTGCATTGCCAATCCAGTTATACAAAAGCCAGAGATGCCCTCAGATCCCCTCGCCGGACTTGGACCGGCGCCACGCCTATCTGCCACGTCACCAGGCTCTTTCTTTGACCTTGCACGCGCCAGCCTGCGTATCGCGCCCCTGCGCACCTGCCAGGTTGAAGCCTTTGGCGCGCTCAGCAACTACTACCGTTCAGGCGGGCGGCGGGCGGCCTGTGTGATGTCTGTCGGCGCTGGAAAGACGGTGCTAGGGGTAATCGCCTGTCTGGTATTCACCCGGCGGCGAGCGCTGGTGGTGACACCCGGCAGCGTGATTCGGGGCACGTTCGATAAAGCATTTGACCATCAGCGCGCCGATAACGCCCTGTACGGACTGCCTGGCGGCCCAATCCTACCCGGCTGTCGACCTCCGCATGTCCTGACACTCGACCGCGATGATGGCCCGATCAGCCATGTCACGCGCCGCGACTTGCTCGCTGCGGACATCATCATTACCAACTTTCACTCGCTGGGCAGCGCTGAGGATCCGCAGAGTCTGCTGAGCAAATTGGAGCCGGATGACATCGATCTCATGGTCGTCGACGAGGCACATATCGCCGCAGCAGAATCGTACCAGCGAACTTTCGGCCATTTTCGCAACGCGCGCATGCTGCTCATGTCGGCCTGCTTCCAGCGCCTGGATGGCCGACCAATCGACGCCGATATAGTCTATCGCTACCGGCTGGTCGACTCAATCACGGACGGCCATGCAAAGAGCCTGCGTGTCCATCGCTTTGCGCCGCAGGCTGAGGTGACCACCTACGAGATGGTCTGGCCAGATGGGAGCCACGAGGAGATCGTCGGGCGTGAAGCGCTGCTGGCGATCATCAACGACGAGCGCAAACTTGCACGCATTACCGCTAAGTCCGATGCATCGATCCGCAAGATCATGCACACCGTTCGTGACGTGCTGCGGCAACAGGCAAGCATTTTGCACCCGATCAAGCCCCGCGTGCTCTTCTCTGCCCTGGGGGAGCGGCATGCCGAACAGATTGCGCGTATTGCCGAAGAGCACGGTATTCCATGCAGCTATCTCCATCACTCGATGTCAGACGGTCGCATCAAGACGACGCGCGAGCGCTTCGAGCAAGAGTCCGGCGATCTCCAGGGCATTGTTCAGCTCAAGATGCTTGGGCAGGGCTATGACTTCCCGCCCATCACGGTTGTGGTTCCGATGCGTCCCTATGGCAGCTTTGGCGAGTTTTACCAGTTCATCGGGCGTGGCATCCGCGTGTTACAGCACCAGGCACTGGTTGGTCGCATAACCGCAGCCGACCAGTTTCTTGATATTGTTTATCACGCCGAGCTTGGCCTCGATGAGCACTTCGATACCATTTACCATGAGAATGAGATAGATGCACCTACTGGCGATCCTCCTGCGGTCAGCATAGGCACCACCTCGAAGAGTGGGATCACTGGTGAGCATGGTGATGTCGAAGCCAAGCCGCCGGAGGCGGTTGTGCTTTTCGAGCAAGGCACAGTTGAGCAGCGCGTTGTGCACGATGAAGACCGAGTCGAGCGGCGCCGCCTGGAGCGTGAGCGTGAGGCTTTCGCCCAGCGCTACACACAGTACGCTCAGACCACAACGAACCCTATACCATTCGAGCAGTATCTGCACATCATGAGGATGACGGGTGAGTAATCCATCCTTCGGCCGCAGTGCCTCACAGTTGGCGAATAGTATCGAGCTGCTGGAATTTGAGCACAGCAGTGATCGGGCACAACGCTTCGACGCTCTGGATGCGCTCGTTGGCACTCTGTTGATGCGCTCGCTGAGTGGTCAATTGATCGTGACGCTTAAGCATCGGACGAGAGACGATGTCCAGGTCGTGCTGGATGGCGTCAATGCCCAGCAACGCGCATGTGTTGATGCCACCTTTGCACTCACGGCACAGCAGCAGCGCGGCGCATGGTTTATTCCTAATGAGGCAACGGTACGGGCAGGGTGGGTGAACCTGCCCGCTTCCATGCAGCGCCACGAAAGGTTTGCCGCTGGGATCGCCTGGGAGGAGCGCGAAAAAATCAGTCTGAAGAGCAGCTCCGATGCGATGATGCTCTGGGCGCTGCTGGAGCCACTTGCCGACACACTCTACCTGCCCTTCGCACTGCGCGGGCCGCTCACTGGTACCAAGGCCCCTGAGGAGACGGCGAAGCTGTGGGCAGAGAGTATAGCATTCCTGGAAGCGCTGGGACTTCGAGTAGGCGACGAACTAGCAATGCTACGTCCAGGGAAAGGGTGGAGTAAGCTCCGTTCCGGCGAGCAGCATGCTGCTAAAAAGACTCTGATGGAGGCTCTTACGAGGCAGGTTAGTCTCGAAACGGGTGCCCGATATCGCGCCTACCGGCTTCGTGCCCTGATAAGCCAGTACTATAAGAAGGCCAAAGCGGATGGTCGCGTGAAGCGCACCCAGGTCGTAACCAAAGCCTTGGAGCGCTCCTTATCGGCCTTCTTTGGTGGCGACTGGCTGGCCTTTCTCAACTACCTCGGTGAAGAGCCGCATGCTGAAGAGCAGGTGGTCACCCAGTTGCCGAAGTCACGCCTCTATGTCGGAACGTCCAGCCGGGCTGCCGAGATTGCTGCGCAGCAAGGGCTACCGGTTGAAGAAGTTGAGCGCATGCTGTCGACCTTTTGGCAGCAGCCCGCCAGCGCATCACCGGTCGAACAGCGTGTTGATGTCCTGCGCCGCTACTGGCAAGCGTTTGATGCGATCCATGCCCGCCAGGCACCTGGAATGACCTCACTGTGGGGATTGGTCGAAGAGCGAATGGTCTCATCATCGCTGACAGAGAGCGGCCCGGCCTATCCTCAGGCGTTTCTCTATCGCAAGCTCCTCCCAGCCGAGTTGGTGGCGGAGGTCGATCAGTTATGGAGCACCACGCTGCTTCCGCGCTACCCAGAGGCTATCGTCAGCGAATCCTATCCGCACGCCGCAATGGCTGAAGCCTTCGGTTCCGCGCTTACCTTCTGGCATGGCAGTGCCCTTACAGCCTGGTTTATCTGCGAGGGGCCATACTCGCGTACGGATATGACTGGGCTTGCCGAGTATCATCGCCGCCATCTCAGCGCACTCGCAGACTACGGCACGCCGGTCAATCCAAAGCTTTTTGAGGAGCTGATAGCGGCAGAGCAGCGCCTTGGGCCACCCCAGCCCATCAATCAGGATGGGCGCAGCCACAATGTTGGCGGTGGCATCTCAATCTCGATCAGCTATAGCTCTGGAAGCCGTCGCGCTGGCTTTGAACGATTGCGTGATATTATTACGCGCCATCGGCAAGCCTGGGCACAGCAGTATCTCGACACTTATCTTCGTATACGTTGGGAGACGCCACTGCGATCCGCCAGTGAGACGTACAACAAGCTCCTCCACGATAAGGGTAAGCCGCCGACGGTGAAACAGGTGGCGAAGCTGGCTGAGGAAGTCACGAACGCATGGTTCGGGGGTGATCTGCATGCCTTTTACGGGACAATTGGCGAGAAGGCACCTGTGCAACCAGAGCGGCGGCTACGGCTTCCCCAGGACAGGGAGCGGTTTATTGACGAAGTGTTTGCTCGGCTGGGCGCGCGGCAGCTTGGGCCACGACCAGACTATAGCAGCCGTGAGCAGTACGATGCCTATACGAAACAAATTCAGGAGCAGTGGAGGCTCGCTCATCTTGCAGAGCTGAGTTTGAAGTATGTCCTGATGTGGGAGGTGCTTGATCGGGCACCACGTGTGGAAGATATCAGCGCACGCGCATTTGAGGATTGGAAACAGGCACTGAGTGATGATACCGAGATAGCATGGCAGCGCTATAGCACCATCGTCATGGAAAGTGTGCAAGCAGCAGTAGCGCCACCTTCGAGAAAGCCGAAACGTGCAACTCAGGCCCAGCCAAAACAGGATGTGCCGTCAGCAAACCCTGCCTTCAATCCCAGTGCACCAGAACCTGATAGCATGATACAAAGGGTTGTACCAAACCCGGCAGTACTGCCTACACCGACATTGAGTGCAGCGGCTCAACCACCGCAACCAGAGCGCAAGCGCTCATGGCTCGATAAGCTCCTTGGCAGGAAGTAACACAAGCATCGTCCCGATGCAATGACGATGTGCTTTCGCCCAGATATATGGCCACACGTCATTGGAAAGAAATCGTAAATATGCGTATCATGGCAAGCACCATCTATACGCGCTAGCAACTCTATCTTTACATGCAAACTCAATGCGAACACTATGAGTAATCAGCGATTTATCCTGGACTCTATTCCAGAACGTTTTGTCGAGGTTGATGCAGCGCGTCTCCTGCTTATCTTGGTTCGCTTTGCCCGCCAACCCGATACCGCCCTTGAGAGTCTCCAATGCCTGCCAGCCCACGAGATTGTCGGCTACTTCACGCCCGAATATTACCTCCAGAAGCTGGACTTTCTGCTGCGCTACCCTGGCTACTTCGTCTATGAGCTGACCGAGCTCTACCGGCTTGGTCGTGTGGGTAGTGTTGATCGGGACGAGATTACCACCTTGATACGGTCGATTCTACTGAACAATGAGCCCGAACTTTTAACAACCCCGTTCCGCAAATTCTGGCGTGGTGCTTATGAACGTTTGGATGATGTTGAGGCGTGGTGGTATGGACGCCGTCTGATCTATACGGGACTCGAACCGAGAAAGGGCGCTCGCCCACAGAAGTATTACTTTGTCTCAGCATTGGCGTTGCACGAAGCCGATCGCCTTGTAGCAGCAGTTGATCACGGACGCTGGTATGCCGATCGTATTGGGCTAATCTATCGCTTTTTTGGCAACCTGACTCCCGCAGAGATGATGTCCCTTCAGTACAGCCATATTGGCTATCGCCAGGCACAGATCGAAGGTCTTATCCCCGATCTTTCTTTCCCGGAGATCACCGCGCACTTCACCGCCGTGTTTGGCGCGCCACTGGAGTTTGCTGATGAGTAATAGCATGACACAAAACGATGATAGCAACAGTGATCAGTTTGACCTTGATGCACTCGTGTCAAACGTTTACAACAGTTTCCGGCCATCCTCCCGCGAGCGTATATCGCGCGAAGCGATCGCACAGGTTGTTGCCGAACTTGATCTCTCAGACCAGGCCCTGAATAATCGGGCACCACGACTTCGTATTCACAAATTGCACTTCACTGGGGAGAAGCGCCTCCGTGATGGAACGATCAAGCCGATTAATTATAATCAACCCTTTGCGCCTGGGGTAAACGTCGTTCTCATTGAGGATAATGATGTGGGCAAATCCTCTATCATGAAAACGATAAAATTCGCTCTAACCGGTGATAACAGTGATTACGACGCCGACGTGCGTAAGTGGATTACAGGCATTTGGCTTGTCTTTGCGCTTGATCAGCGCCTGTATACGATCCTGCTTGATATGATAGACGATGAGCTCCAGGCAGTCCTAGTTCCGGGTGAGGAATTGCGCCCAATTGCAGAAGTTGTTGAAGCTGTTTCTTTCATCTTCTCTGTTACTGGTGCCGATCAAGTAAAGGCTGCTTTGAAGGAATTCTTCTTCCAGAATCTAGGGCTCACTGCATTATCTTGGAACCAAAGGGAGGCAGGTGGGGGTGATCTGGCTGAGCGCAGCACAAGCTGGCTTACCTACTTTCAAGCTCTCCTCTTCGCCGACGGTGGCCATCAATACTTGATCTGTGATGCACAACACGCAACTGGCAACCAGGACGGGCTCATCCTTTCAACTTTTCTAAATCTCAGTCTTGCTGAACCTCTCAACCGGCTCGGAATCGAGTCTTCACGTACAAGGCGAACCATGCAAGAAGAGCGGAGTATCTCCGATCAGGAGCAGCGCACCATAAGTGATAAGATCGCAGAGCTTCAAAAGACAAGCCAAACTGCGCGCGAGATCATCTCTGTCATTACGCAGGCTCAACGCGTACGACGAACCTCTTTCGGTAGCTCAGAGCCTGTTCAGCAACTTACGGAAGCTCGTCAAGAGCTGGCAGCGAAATCGGCGGAACGCTTACGATTAGAACAAGAGCGCGATTCTCTCACAGGACAAATTAAGCGTGTACGCAGCGCAGCAAGACGGTATCGCGAACAAGCCGCCCTTGCACTTCATTTCACAGGATTGACAGTGAGCCTATGCCCAAACTGTGATACACCGGTAAGCACTGATGCTGTCACGCGAGAACAGTCCACACATGAGTGTCGACTTTGTGGTACACCAGCCACTGTCGCAGGCGAAGACGAAATCGCAGCACTAGAGTCGGTAGCTGACCAGGCCGAGCAAGAGGTACTCTATCTTGAGCGGGGACGAACAGCTATTGGTGAGAAGCTAGCGGAATTGCGCCGCAGGATCGAAGCGCTCGAAAGCCAGATTCCTATCGTAGAACAGACTGTCGGTAGCGGTATTGATCAGGCTCTTCCGACCGAAGAGGAGAACGCAGAGCACGAGCGCCAATTGATCGAGATTGGCCGATGTCAGGGTGAGATCGCAGTGCTCCAAGCGCAGCTTTCTGTGCGAGAGCCAGACATTGAAGCAATGGATAGCCGTGCCCGTATCATTGAGAAGGTTCGTGATGCGATCAAAGAGGAGGCTGCCCGGCGCAACGCGCCTCGTATGGAGCGCCTGAGTGTGCTTACGCAAGAACTGGCCAGGCAGATCGGTGCTGAAAGCATTTCGGATCTCTCGTGTACGCCACTCGGCAAAGTGCAGATGCGCAAGCATGGTGAGCAGGTACATTTCACAGGTATTCGCAACGAAGGCGAACGGCTACGCATCAAGTTGGCCTTTTTTACGGCAATGATGCGGCTCGGGCGCGAGCCTGGACTTGGACGCCATCCCGGTTTCCTCCTCATTGATCAGCCAGGGTCAGGGGAGATGGTGCCAGATGACTTTCAAGAACTGGCTGCGATCTTTC
The DNA here is from genome assembly GCA_937859575.1 of uncultured Chloroflexota bacterium. GTDB lineage: Bacteria > Chloroflexota > Chloroflexia > Chloroflexales > Roseiflexaceae > CALLZL01. Next base: position 3,443 of record CALLZL010000206.1, on the reverse strand, counting down.
GGCAGATCGATCGCAATCATGGGGACGAAATGCAGATTATCTGCTTCACGGCCCGGCCACAATTTTCTGCGGCAACTGAGCCAGCCAAGGTATATGGAGCCCAAGCTCTGCCGTATGCTTTCTAACATACAAGACTCACTATAGAGCTACCCAAAGAGAAACGCATGTGCTAAAATGCCAGGGTGCAAGTTTCCCTTCGTTGCATATCATCTCCCGAAACATGAAGATCAGATAGTGGATAGGTCTGGTCTATGGAGCCTGGTCTAAGCAGTATGCAGCAGGATGTGATACCTCCATGGGAAGAAGTGGAGGCATATCTGCGTACAATCGAACCAGGATCCGCCACCGACGATTACATCGACGAACTTGCGGAGCGAGTCTTCGATGTACCGAACGTACCGCAGGCAGCACAGGCCCTTATTGTTGCGCTCGATCGGGCGCAGAGTAGCTTGACCCGGCGGAGCATCGCCTTTGCCTTGGCCCTTTGTGCCCCTTTGGAGAATACGCAAGCTGTTGATGCATTAGTTGCAGTCTATCGACAGTGCATTCAAGACCCATTTCTGGCGCCATCCCTCCTCGAAGCGCTCAGTATCCTTGCGCTGCGCAACCCCCTTGCACGAGCAGAAATAGCCGCAGTTCTACTGCGCCTCGATCTCAACGCCTCACGCTATCTCCTCGTCAGAGCTGCAAAGATTATTGGACGGCTGGATAATGTGCAGCCAGATGCGGCGTTGCGCGATAAACTCCACACATTCTATACAACTACAGATCTGGCTGTCCAGTCAGAGGCATACTACCAACTCGGATTAATCACGCTTTCAGAGGCTTTTCTGTCCTCTGACCGTGCGGAGCTACAGCAGCGACTCAGCGCGGCACAAGCCTTATTTGTGCAAGCAGAGATGAGAGAAGAGACGCGCGATGACGCCGCCCTTTTTCATATACTGGTCGATGCGGTTGTCACTATTCACACGCTCACCGACGAATCACCAGAAATGGTACAGAGGGTGTTGCAAGACATTGAGCGTCTTCAGACACATCTCCAGCGGATCAATAGCCGTGTGTGGAAAGACTATCGATCCCCATATACGGATCTCATGACTGTTCGTGTCCTTGGTGTCGTTGATGCGTTGAAGCGTGCCATGCTATCGGCCAATGCTGCGGAGGATTGGACAAATCTTGATGCCGCATTGATCGAACTTGCAACTTTCCATGCTCTCATTTGCTCACAAACCCCTATCACTGAGACATCCTCGCGTATCAGTGCAGCAATCAGCGCAATAGCAGATCGCGTTCTCTCGCCGCAGCTAGGTTCCGTTGTGATGCGCGCAGTCGGGCGGCGGCGTCTCACTCTCGTCGTCGAACACTATCGCTTAGATCCGACCCATGATCCCGACATAGCCGCCAGCCTTCAATCGCTTGAGCAGATAGCACTATTAAGCGAAACAGTATCGGCTGGTGACATTCTCCACGACCGCTTTCCTCAGCTTGACGAGTTGACGAAACAGCTGAACACATCTGCTGAAGAGGTGTTGGTGAATTTTCTCGACGCGGTCGGCAGCAATAGCGTCGACCGCTTCATCGAAAAACTGGGCTTACCTCTGGCATTGCTTCCAATAGACCAACCAGATCTTTACGGTTCCGACCCGACAATCGACCGTGCTGTACGTAGCCTGCTGCACAAGCTGCGCGCCCAGCTAGACCCCTATCCAACCCAGCAATGGCATCGTTTGGTAGAAGCTATCGAAGCGCTAACGAGCTTTGTCCACCTCGTCCGTGATACGATGCCTGACTATACTAGGTGCGTAGAGGACAAAGGTAAGGGCCAGAGCGCGTCCGAAAGAGATTTGCAGGAGCATCTTTTCGAGGCACTTCGAATCAAATATAACCGAAATGTAAGCTATGAGCATTCGCGCATCGGTGGTGGTCGCGCGGATAACGGGCTTCGATTTGAAGAATGCTTCTTTCCAATCGAGGTCAAGCACGAGTTTAGATCTATCAATCCGCGAGCTATCCATGAAGACTTTCTTACCCAACCTGATATCTATGCGGCAGCTACAGACCGGGTTGCATTTCTGATGGTATTGGATCTTCGTGAGAGCAACGCCGCAGGTCATGCTGATCATGCTAAGAAGCGCAGGCGGGCGGGACAACCAGCGGATCACAAGTCGCTCTATACCCTGGAAGATGGCTTCTGGGTGGACGGCCTACCAACAGACCCACAACTGCCATATATGAAGCCAAAAGCCGTGATCGTTGGCCTAGTGCCTGGTAATCGGCCACGCCCATCCAGCACAACTACGTACGATAAGCGACCTCCTGCGGCTCGCACAAAGCGTCCTTCGTAGTTAAGTCCAGGGCTGTGCTCGTGACGATGGCTGTCGCGGATACTTGCTATACTCTTCGGTGAGGGCGGTGCGATCAATCTGGCCCTCGCGATGGCGATGCCAGAGCGCGAAGACCAGCTCGCTCAGCGCCAGGAAGTCGGCGCCCCAGATCGCCCGCCGCCCGCCGTGATCAACCAGCGCCAGGAAGTTCCGCACCAGATGACTCCAGCACAACTGGTGGCGGGCCGGGTCGAGCGTCACATAGGGCCGATGACGATCCGATGTGGCGATTCCCGCGAAGTCGCCCCCAATCAGTTGCCGCAACGCCGGTCCGGCGCGGCTGAGATGGAGCAGAAAGGCGGTCGCTACGTCAGTCACCATCGTCCATAGCCAGCAGCGGCAACCGGCCTCCTTCCAGCCGGCCTCGTCAAGGTTGGCGCGGTCCTGTCGCGGGACGGTGGCCAGGATGGTCTGATACACCGGAGCGAGGGAGGTGCTCGCGACCTGCTGGAGATCCACCACACCACACCACAAGGCTGATCGGGAAGCCGAAAAAGTCGGCCAACAACTGCGTGATGGCGCGGTTGCTTAGGTGATAATCGCCGTGCAGGAGGGTCACGGCCGCCGCCGCGCGTGGGCCGAACGCTCGGCTGCGGGACGCTCGGCGGTCACGAGGCCGCCACAGCCGGGGCAGCAGACCGTGGTAGTGGTGGGCGGTGATGAACGGCCGAACCTCCGGCAGCTCCCATTCGAACTGGACCTGGGGAAGATAGGCGTCTTGCTGGCGCTCGGCGATCCTGGTCTGGCAGCGCGGACACTGCGATGGGAAGTGGTCACGGACGACTCGATGTGGTCAGGGTCGGGGGTGGGTCGCTCGTGGCGTGGATGCCTCTTCTGCCCGCCCGCCTGCCTGCCGCGTGGGACACGCGGTGGACGCGGTGGTGCCATGGGCGGATCGGATGACGGCGGGTTTGGGGAATTCAGCGAGGGCTGCTGGGGGCGCGCTTCCACGGCGGCGGGGGGCCCGGCGATAGCGATCGGCCGAAGAGCCGGCAGGGGCGGTTTGCCCCGCGGGCGGGGTAGGCGGTGGCGGGGGCGGGGGGGGGGGGGGGGGGGGGG